>NZ_JAQVEJ010000015.1 GCF_028698005.1 Hydrogenophaga sp. | reverse complement strand
ACCCGGTCCTCCAGCACCCGCGCACGGTCGATGATGCGGGCCAGCCGCCCGGCCACCGCGCTGATCATGCCGGCCACAGCGGTCAGGAGGAACACGGGAGCCACCGCCAGCTGGACGCTGTGGGTGACCGAGGTGACATCAACGGGCAGGTTCATGGCGCCCCATTATGGCCCGCTCACACCACCGTGATGGGCCGGCTCACACTGGTGCTCTGGCCGGATTCGTCTTCCCAGCGCAGGTGCAGTTCGCCGCTTTCACGCGCCAGGAAGGCGAACTCGATGTACGGATCCTGCGCGATCGAGATGCCCGGCTCCCAGGCGAACAGCAGCGTCTGGTTCAGCCGCGCCTCGAAGCGCGAGACGATGTTGCGCGGCCGCACGGCGCCCTGCGGGTCGGTGCGCAGGCCGCTTTCCATGATGTGCTCGATCTGCGCGCGCACGCGCAGCTTCTCGCCCTGGCGGGGCTTGGCGTTGCTGATCCACAGGCGCGGTGGCTTGGCGTTCATGGGGATGTCCTTTCTGCCCGTGGCTCACATGCCGCAACCGCTGGCGGCCACGGTCACTTCCTGACTGGCGCCCAGGATGCGCCCGCTTTTCATGCGCGCCAGCGCGTGGAGGGTCTGCGACTGCGCCAGGCGCGCGCGCACGGCGGCCTCGGCCACGCCGGCTGCGGCCGTGAAGTACAGGGTACAGGCCAGCGGCAGCGGATTGAGTTCGGCCAGCACGATGATCTGCTCGCACCAGTCCTGCCCGGTCATCGGCTCGGTCACCACCACCTTCACGGGAACGCCCGATGGGTTGTCGGCCAGCACGGGCACGTCCAGTTCCAGCCCCCGGGTCTCGGGCTTCCTGCCGCCGGTGAACTCGGCGACGATGCGCCGGAACTCCTGCGGGTTGGGGGCCAGAATGGGCGCCAGCGGCACCTTGCTCTGCTGCGCCAGCGCGGCCACCGGCAGGGCCAGCGTGGCACCACCGGCGGTGATGAGGGTTCGTCGTTGCATGGCTCAGATTCCCAGGAAGTCGCTGAACTTGGAGCGCGCCCAGGCGAAGTCCTCGGGCACGAGGTCGGCGGTGCGCACGTCCATGTCGGTCTGGGTCTGGATGACCTTGCCGCTGGCGTCCAGCTCGTAGGTGAACTTCACGGAGATCTCCTCCTGCGGCTCGGTGTTGACCATCATGTAGCAGAGATTGTCGGGCAGCAGCGGCGTCACCTCCTGGCCCGCCACGCGCTGCGCGATGTACTTGGCCACGATGCGGCCGATGTAATTGGCCACGTGGCCGCTCTTGGGGTAGTGACCGAACTGGTCCGAGATCATGCCCATCAGGTCGCCCACGAAGTACACGCGGTCGTCGGTGTTGGCATGGAACAGGTGCGGGTGGATGTCGGCCCAGCCGGTCGGCTTGCCGGCCGCGTCCTGGCCGATCAGGCCGGCGTGCCAGACCATGTCGGCGGCCTGGTGCGGCGGCATGAGGATGGCCTCGTCGAACCTGAAGTCGCCTGCAGCCGTCCTGATGTGCTTGTTGAAGGGATCGACCTCCTGCACACGCGCATTGGGCACGTGCGTGATGATGTCGGGGTACAGCTCCTGGAACGCCTGCTGGTAGCCCACGCCGATGGGCGCGATCCTCGGCTTGGGATCGAGGATCACGATCTTGCCCGGGATCTTGTTCTTCTTGATGTGCGAGGCGATCAGGCAGGCGCGCTCGTACGGCGATGGCGGGCAGCGGTGCGGTGGCGGCGGCAGCGTCATCACCAGCGTGCCACCCTTGAACGCGTGCACGCGGCGCTTGAGCGCGAACATCTCCTGGTTGGGGATGTAGGCGCTGGAGAAGTGGCGGCGCGTGTAGTCGATGACACGCTGGTCGTCGCCGAACCAGGCGTCCCACGCGTCACGGATGCCGCCCGAGAGGATGAGGTAGTCGTACTCCACGAGGCCGTGCGTGGTGCGCACGCGGCGCTGGTCGCGCTCGAAACCCGTCACGTGCGTCTGCAGCAGCGTGTAACCGTACTTGTTGGCCGGGTGCAGCATGTCGTGCTGGACGAAGTCGGTGCCCACGATGTCGATCAGCCACTTGTTGCTCATGGGGCCGGACCAGAACGTCGGGTTGCGCTCGAGCAGCACCACGTCGGCGTTGGGCATGAGCTCGCGCAGGTAGCGCGCCGCCGTCAGGCCGCCCCAGCCACCGCCGCAGACGACGATGCGCGGGCCCTTGCCGCGGCGCGGCAGGATGACCGATTGCGGGCTGATGACCGCCGGGGCGGCCAGCACGGGAGCGGCCGCGGCACCAAGTGCCAGGGCGGGCGGGGTGATCAGGAAATGGCGTCGTTGCATGAGGGTGCTCTCCTGGGTGAACGGGAACCGGATGGAAAGGAATGGGCTTGCAGGCACAGCACGGCCCACGCCCCGGCCACGATGCCGGCACAGGCGGGCACGCTGGCCCATGCCAGCGCGGACAGGCCCGCCAGCCCTTGACCGATGGTGCAGCCCACGGCCAGCACACCGCCGAATCCCATGAGCAGGCCACCAATGGCCGAGGTGGCCAGTTGCGCGGGACTCTCGAAGCCTTCCCAGCGGGCCGTGTGTGTGAGCAGGGCCGCCACGCCGGCGCCCGCCAGCGTACCCGCCACGATGGCCGGACCCAGGCTGGCGTCGCGTCCGACGGCCAGTTGCAGGAACAGCAACCCCTCGGCCACCGGGCCGACGTAGCTGAGCGAGGTGAGCGGCACCGGCTCGAACGGATCGCCCAGGTGCGCCGTGACCACCCAGGCGGTGGCCACCAGCACACCGATGATGGCCGCGCACAGCAGGGGCACCGCGTTCGAATCACCCCGGCCCGCCCTGGCCGGGCGCAGCGCATAGATCAGCAAGGGCAATGCCAGCAGGGCGGCGGCCCCCGGCGCGGCCACCGGGTCGGGCAGCCCCCAGGCACGCAACTGCTGGGGCAGTGTGGCCTGCGCCAGCGCAACCCCGCCCCAACCTTGCAGCCACTGCCGCACGGGCACCAGCACACCCGTCAGCGTGGCCTGCGCCGCCAGCCCCAGGCACAGCAGCGTCACCAGCGACCGCAGGTTGCCTCCTGCCAGCAGCACCAGCGAACGGGCGCCGCAGGCGCGCGCCAGGGCCATGCCGGCGCCGAACAGCAGACCGCCGACCAGCACGGCCACCCAGGAAAAACGCCCCCGCGCCACCGGGGCGCCATCGAGCGCCACCAGGCCCGACCATGCCAGCACCTGCGAGATCAGCAGCGCCACGGCCAGCGCCAGCGCAAAGGCGCGCAGCGCCGGTGCCGGCCCGCCCGCCGCTGCCTCGCGCAAGCCCCGCTGCAGACAGAAGCGTCCGACCCGCGCCGACGCGCCAAAGGCAGCGCCGAGCACAAATCCTGCCCACAGCAATGTCGTGATGGATGGTTCAAAAGGCATCGCAACTCCCGGCAATCAGGCGCACGGCACCCACCGATTCAGGCAGACAGGACTTGGGCGTTGGTGCGGCCTCTGGCGGGCCATGCGATCTCTCTCAGCCGACACGCGGCACAAGCGGAGTTGTCTGTGGGCGCCATTCTAGGCCCTGTCGCCGTACACCCTAGAATGCAAGCTCGAGCCGGCTTTCGCCGCACACCGAGGAGGGAAGCTCATGTCGAACCGACGCATCACCACCCTGGCCAGCCTGCTGGCGGCCGCCGCGCTCGTCGCGGCCTGCGGCGACGAGGACACCTATGGGGCCATCGCCTTCAGCCACAACACCACGCGGGCCGCCATCGTGACCGGCGGCTGGACACAATCCGAGGCCAATGATGAGGCGCGCGACCGCTGCGACGCACGCGACTGTGAGGTGGTCCTGCAGTTCCGGGAATGCGGCGCCCTGTCGGCGGGCACCCTGCCCGGCGGGCGGCTGATCATCGGTGTGGCCGAGGGCCGCTCCACCCTGGAAGCACAGACCGCCGCCAACCACGCCTGCAGCGCCAACGGAGGCGAAAACTGTCGCGACATCCCGGGGCTGGCCCCCCGGTGCAACTGATCCCCCCCTGAAGCGGGCGCCACCATCCGGTGCGCCAGCGGTCAGCCCAGCAGGCGTTCGAGCGCTTCCTGGTACTTGGCCGCGGTCTTCTCGATCACCTCGCGCGGCAGGCGCGGTGCCGGTGGCGTCTTGTCCCAGGGCTGTCCGTTGACCTTGGCCGTTTCGAGCCAGTCACGCAGGAACTGTTTGTCGAAGCTCGGCGGGTTGCTGCCCTCGGCGTACTGCTCGGCCGGCCAGTAGCGCGACGAATCGGGCGTCAGCACCTCGTCCATCAGCACCACGGTGCCGTTCTCGTCGAGGCCGAACTCGAACTTGGTGTCGGCGATGATGATGCCCTTGGCCCGCGCGATCTCGGCCGCCGCGCGGTACAGCGCGATGGCCTTGTCGCGGATCTGGGCCGCGATCTCGGGCCCCACCATCTCGACCGTGCGCTCGTAGGTGATGTTCTCGTCGTGCTCGCCCACCGCCGCCTTGGCCGCGGGGGTGTAGATCGGCTCGGGCAGCTTGCTGGCGTTGCGCAGGCCCTCGGGCAGCGGCACGCCGCAGACCGAGCGGCTTTCCTGGTACTCCTTCCAGCCGCTGCCGGCCAGGTAGCCGCGCACCACGGCCTCCACCGGGATGGGCTTGAGGCGCTTGACCAGCATGGACCGGCCCTCGACCTGGGGCACCTCCTCGGGCGCCACCACGCTTTCGGGCGCCTCGCCGGTCAGGTGGATCGGACAGATGTTCAGCCCCTGGGGCCCCAGCCTCTCGAACCACCACAGGGACAGCCGGGTCAGCAGCTTGCCCTTGCCGGGAATGGGCTCGCCCATGATGACGTCGAAGGCGCTGATGCGGTCGGAAGCCACCATCAGGATGCGGTCGTCGCCCACGGCGTAGTTGTCGCGCACCTTGCCGCGCGCCAGCAGCGGCAAGGACTTGAGGTCGGAGGTATGGAGGACGTCGGTCATGATCGGGTGGTCGGCAATACGGGACGCAAGAAAAAAAGCCCGCCAACCGAACAGTCAGCGGGCTCCGAACCATTCCGGCGAATTATCGCAGGTCGGACCGGGGTGAGATCAGTTCACCTGTTGTGCCAATTCGCCCCTGGCGTACTTGGCCGCCATCACGCTCAGGGTTTCACCCTTGATCTTGGCGCCCTGGCCTTCGCAGCCGAATTCCAGGTAGCGCTGCTTGCACACCGCCTTGGCGGCTTCGCGGGCCGGCTTCATCCATTCGCGCATGTCGAACTTTTCCGGGTTCTCGGCCATGAACTTGCGCACCGCGCCGGTCATGGCCATGCGGATGTCGGTGTCGATGTTGATCTTGCGCACGCCGTGCTTGATGGCTTCCTGGATCTCGGCCACCGGCACGCCGTAGGTTTCCTTCATGGCGCCGCCGTACTGGTTGATGATGGCGCGCAGTTCCTGCGGCACCGACGAGGAACCGTGCATCACCAGGTGGGTGTTGGGGATGCGGGCGTGGATTTCCTTGACGCGGCTGATCGCCAGGATGTCGCCGGTGGGCGGACGGCTGAACTTGTAGGCGCCATGGCTGGTGCCGATGGCGATGGCCAGGGCGTCGAGCTGGGTGGCCTTGACGAACTGGGCGGCCTCCTCCGGGTCGGTCAGCATCTGGCTGTGGTCCAGCTTGCCTTCGGCGCCAATGCCGTCTTCCTCGCCGGCATCACCGGTTTCCAGATTGCCCAGGCAGCCGAGTTCGCCTTCCACCGTCACGCCGACCTTGTGCGCCATCTCGACGACCTGACGGGTGACCTCGACGTTGTAATCGAAGCTCGACGGCGTCTTGCCGTCTTCCATGAGCGAGCCGTCCATCATCACCGAGCCGAAGCCCAGCTCGATGGCGCCGGCACAGACCTTGGGGCTGGTGCCGTGGTCCTGGTGCATGACCAGGGGAATGTGCGGATAGGCCTCGGTGGCAGCCTGGATCAGGTGCTTGATGAAGCTCTCGCCGGCGTACTTGCGGGCACCGGCCGAGGCTTGCAGGATGACGGGCGCACCGACCTCGTCGGCCGCGGCCATCACGGCCTGCACCTGCTCCAGGTTGTTGACGTTGAACGCCGGGATGCCGTAGCCATTGGCCGCAGCGTGGTCGAGCAGTTCGCGCATGGAAACGAGTGCCATGAGAATCCTCTAGTCAAAGTTGGTAACCGGTCCGTAACTCCGGGATTTTAAGGCGCCCGGCCCTGCGCGCAGACAGGCGCAGCCGACAGGCGGGTCAGGCAGCCCGGCAAATCTTCAGCGTGTTGGTGCCGCCCGGCGTGCCCATGGGCTCGCCCACGGTGATGGCGTACACGTCGCCACTTTGCATCACGCCGCGTTTTTTCAGATCGGCCTCGGCCTCGGCCAGCGCGGTGTCGCGGTCGGCGCTGGTGTCGGCCAGCAGCGGGCGCACGTTGCGGTACAGGGTCATTTTGCGCTGCGTCGCCAGCTTGGACGTGACCGCGAAGATCGGCATCATCACGTTGTGCCGGCTCATCCACAGTGCCGTGGAGCCCGAGTCGGTCAGCGCCACGATGGCCTTGGCCTTGAGGTGGTGCGCGACGAACAGCGCCCCCATGGCAATGGCCTGGTCGATGCGCTGGAAGGTCTGGCCGATGAAGTCGTCCTCCAGCGGGTCGTATTCGGTCGTCTCGGCCTCCTCGCAGATCGCGGCCATCTGCCGCACCGTCTCCAGCGGGTATTTGCCCGCCGCCGTCTCGGCACTGAGCATCACCGCGTCGGTGCCGTCGAGCACGGCGTTGGCCACGTCGGACACCTCGGCGCGCGTGGGCACCGGGTTGACGATCATGGACTCCATCATCTGCGTGGCCGTGATGACCACCTTGTCCATCTGGCGCGCGAGGCGGATCATGCGTTTTTGCAGGCCCGGCACGGCCGCGTTGCCGACCTCGACCGCCAGGTCGCCACGCGCGACCATGATGCCGTCGGAGACGCGCAGGATGTTCTCCAGCTCGGGGATCGCCTCGGCGCGCTCGATCTTGGCGATCAGGCCGGGCTTGTGGCCGATGGACGCGGCCGCCTCGTTGCACAGCCGGCGTGCCAGCTCCATGTCGGCGGCCGTCTTGGGAAAGCTCACCGCCACGTAGTCGGCCTGCAGGTCCATGGCGGTCCTGATGTCCTCCATATCCTTGGCCGTGAGCGCCGGCGCCGTCAGCCCCCCGCCCTGCCGGTTGATGCCCTTGTTGTTGGACAGCTCGCCACCGATCCTGACCGTGGTGTGCACGGCCGACCCCGCCACCTGGTCCACGGCGAGCACAATCAGCCCGTCGTTGAGCAGCAGCGTGTCGCCGGGCTTCACGTCGCGCGGCAGTTCCTTGTAGTCCAGCCCCACACCCCGCTCATCGCCCGGCTCGGTGCGCGCGGCATCGAGCACGAAGGGCTCGCCAGGCACCAGCACCACCTTGCCCTCGGCGAACTTGCCGACGCGGATCTTGGGCCCCTGCAGGTCGGCCATGATGGCGACCTCGCGCCCGGCGCGCTGCGAGGCCTCACGCACCAGGCGCGCGCGCTCGATATGGTCCTGGGCCGCGCCGTGCGAGAAGTTCAGCCGCACGACGTTGACACCGGCACGGATCATGGCCTCGAGCAGGTCCGGGTCGCTGGACGCGGGGCCGAGGGTGGCGACGATCTTGGTGGCGCGCTGGGGCATGGACACAGTCTCCGGAGTTCGCCGGATCGCTGGGCCGGCTGTAATTTGGTTTCAATTGTCCATGAAATCGGTTACCAACGGGCGCCCAACCCTGGCTCAGCCGATGGTCGAACCCTGGCGCCCCACCGTGGCCGGGTTTTCACTTGGCGCGCGGCTCCATTCATTGTTCTGCGTGACCAGGGTGTGCAGCATCGCCATGAACTGCGTGCGCTGGCCGGGCGGCAGCGGTGCCAGGATGAGCTGCTGCGCGCGCAACATGCCCGGCACGGCCTGCGCCAGCACCTGCTGGCCGGCGGGTGTCAGGTGCAGCAGGCGTGCCCGGCGGTCTTCGGTCGAGCGGCGCCGTTGCAGCCAGCCGCGTGCCTCCAGCCGGTCGACCACCCCGCCGATGGTGGAGGTGTCCAGCGCAATCCGGCCGGCCAGCGTCCGCTGGTCGATGCCCGGTTGCAGGGCCACCACCTGCAGCGCACCGAACTGCACCGGGGTGAGGTTGAGACCACCCGCCGCCATCTCCTGCAGAAAAATGCCCACGGCAATCTGCTGCAGGCGGCGGATGGCATAGCCGGGCAGCAGGTCGATATCGCCATCGAACGCTTCGGAAGGGTTCATGGTTCAGACACGGGTTAACCCGCATGGGCAACCGGATCATGGTAGCACTAGGATATCGTCAGTGTACTCATCATATGGGTGCCACCCGTCACGCGCTACACCAAGGGAATCGACATGAGCCATGAACTGGGTCGGCTGGAAGATCTGCCGCAGGACTACCGCGATGAGCTGGCCCGGCAGAACCTGGTGCCCCTGTGGCCCAGCCTGCGCGCCGTGCTGCCCCCGGGCATACCGGCGCGCCAGACCCGGGCCACACGCTGGCGCTATGCCGACATCCGGCCACTGCTGTTGCGGGCCGGCGAGCTCACGCCGATCGAGAAGGCCGAGCGCCGCGTGCTGGTGCTGGCCAACCCCGGCCACACGCTGGAGAAGATGCAGGCCAGTGCCGCCATCTACCTGGGCATGCAACTGCTGCTGCCCGGCGAGTGGGCGCCCAGCCACCGCCACACGCCCAATGCCGTGCGCATGATCGTCGAGGGCGAGGGTGCCTGGACCACGGTGGACGGCGAGAAGTGCCCGATGCACCGCGGCGACCTGATCCTCACACCCACCGGGCTGTGGCACGAACACGGCCACGACGGCAATGCGCCCGTGATCTGGCTCGATGTGCTGGACCTGCCGCTGGTCTACTACACGGAGACCAGCTACCACCTCAACGGCACGACCCAGACGGTCGAGCCCGGCCAGGGGCACCGTGCCTACGCGCGCGCCGGCCTCGTGCCCACTCCGGTGTTCGACCGCAGCGGCCGGCGCTACCCGCTGCTGCGCTACCCCTGGGCCGAGGCGCGCGCCGCGTTGCTGTCGCTGGCCGGGGACCGCCCCGGGCTGGACCACGTGCAGATCACCTACGTGAACCCCGAAACCGGCGAGGACGCCCAGAACATCCTGGGCCTGCACGCCCTGATGCTGCGCCCGGGCCAGACGCTGGCCCTGCCCGCGCGTTCGCCGGCGGCGGTGTACCACGTCATCGAAGGCGCCGCGCGCGTGGCCACCGATGCGCAGGGATTCGACCTCGCACCGGCCGACACCTGCTGCATCCCGGGCTACACCGCCACCACACTGACCAACGCCTCGGCCACCGGGCCGGCCTTCCTGTTCGTGGCCGACGAGTCGCCGCTGCACCGCAAGCTCGGCGTGTACGAAGTGCGCGCCGATGGCCAGCCGGCCATGCCCGCCCAACCCTGACCCGCATTTCCCTCCTCCCGCATGAGCACATACCTGTTTCCGCCACCCCCCGTTCCGTCCCTGCCCATCCGGGGCCGCACGGAGCGCTTTCCCGTCAACCGCATTTTCTGCGTCGGCCGCAATTACCACGCGCACGCGCTCGAAATGGGCAAGCCGGTCGACAAGTCGGCCGAGCGCCCGTTCTACTTCACCAAGTCGCCCCAGACCCTGGTCGACAGCGGCGCCACCGTGGCCTACCCGCCCGGCACGGCCAACTACCACTACGAGATGGAACTGGTGCTGGCCGTGGGCCGGGCGGGTTTCCGCGTCAGCGCCGACAACGCCCACGAGATCATCTTTGGCTATGGCGCCGGCCTGGACATGACGCGCCGCGACCTGCAGCTGGCCGCACGCGACAAGGGCCGCCCCTGGGACCTGGGCAAGGACATCGAACAGGGTTCGGTCTGCTCGGCAATCGTGCCGATGGAGGGCACGGTGATCAGCCAGGGGGCGATCGCGCTGGAGGTCAACGGCGTGACCCGGCAATCGTCCGACGTCGACAAGCTGATCTGGAATATCCGTGAGATCATTGCGGACCTGTCGCAGTTCTACCACCTGCAGCCCGGCGACCTGATCTACACCGGCACGCCCGAGGGCGTGGGTCCGGTGGTGACGGGCGACCGGATCACCGGCCGCGTCGACGGCGTGGCCCAGGTGTCCCTGACCATCGGCGACCCGGCCTGAACCCCCTGCCCGTTTCCAGCGATGATGAAGCTCTACAACTACTGGCGCAGCGGCACCTCGCACCGCACGCGCATCGCCCTCCAGCTCAAGGGCCTGTCCTACGAGTACCTGCCGGTGCACCTGGTCAAGGACGAGCACCATGGCGACACGTTCAAGGCGGTCAACCCGCAGCAGCTCGTGCCGGCACTGGACACTGGCCACGGTGTGCTGATCCAGTCACCGGCCATCATCGAATGGCTGGAGGAGCAATACCCCGAACCGCCGCTGCTGCCGCGCGACCCGCTGCAGCGCGCCCAGGTGCGTGCACTCGCGGCCATCGTCGGCTGCGACATCCACCCGGTCAACAACAAGCGCATCCTCGACTACCTGCGCCAGACCTTCGGTGCCAACACCGACGCCATCAACGCCTGGTGCGGCACCTGGATCGGCGCCGGCTTCGACGCCTACGAGGCGCTGCTGGCCGCCGACACCCGGCGCGGCCGCTTCAGCCATGGCGATGCCCCCACCATCGCCGACGTGTTCCTCATCCCGCAGATCGAAAGCGCGCGCCGCTTCAAGGTCGACCTCACGCGCTGGCCCCTGATCGCCGAGGTCGAGAAGGCCTGCATGGAACTCGACGCGTTCCAGAAGGCCGCACCACGCCAGCAGCCCGACGCGGAGTGAGGTGAGCACCCGGCGGCGCGGCTGACGCGGCTCGGTACCGGCGCCTGCGGCCTGGCAAAGCCGGTTCCGCGGTGCCCCGCGGCGGACTCATCTGCCGCGTTTGGCCCGGGCTGGCCGCTTCAGCACCCCGCCGAGCAGGGTACCGATGCTCTGCTCGATGATCTGCTCGGGCGTGCAGCCACCCCCGGGCTGGTACCAGCGCCCGATCCAGCTCAGCGCGCCGGCGATGACGAAGGCCGTCATCTTCGGGTCGCAGGGCTCGAGTGCGCCCTCCTCGACGCCCTGAGCCACCAGGCGGCGAAATGCCTGGTCGATCTCGCTTTTCATGCGCCGCAGCTCGGTCCGGCTGGGCTCGGGCACCTCCTCGTCACCGACGCGGATCAGGCACATGCCGAAGGGCTGCATCACGATGTCGGCATACACCCGCATGCAGGCACGCAACTGGTCCACCGCATTGCCGCCGGCAGCGCGTGAAGCCTCGATGCCCTCCAGCGTCATGCGCAGGCCCTTTTTCACGCACTGCAACAGGATCTCGTCCTTGTTCTTGACGTAGTAGTACAGCGTCGGCTTGCTCACGTTCAGGCGCGCCGCGATGTCGTCCAGCGAGGTCGCATGAAAGCCCCGCTCATTGAACAACTGCGCCGCGGCCGACAGCACCGCCAGGCGCTTGACCTCGCGCTGCTGCCGTCGGTCGGCCCTGCTGGCCCAGGGAGACGGCGCGGATGCGGAGACGGGAGCGGACACGGACGGGCCGGACGGAGAAGCAGGCAGGGTCTTGGACATGGCAGGCATCAGTGTCGCATCGGGAAAATCCCAATGCCAAGGTGGGCGCGGGCTTCCAGAATCTACTCATCAGTAAGCACTTTACGTATTAGTAGGTTCACGGACACCCGGACAAACCCGCCTCGCCATGACCATTCCCCAATCGCCCCCTGCGGTCCCCGCTCCCCTGCTGCAAGTGGACGGTGTCACGCTCTCGTTCGGCGGTGTGCATGCCCTCAGCGGGGTGGGGTTCGAGGTGCAACCGGGCTCCATCACGGCCGTGATCGGCCCCAACGGGGCCGGCAAGACCTCGCTGTTCAACACGATCTCGGGCTTCTACCGCCCCAACGCGGGCAGCATCCGCTTCCAGGGGCAGGACATCACGCGCCTGCCGGCGCCGCGCCGCGCCCGGCTGGGCCTGGGGCGCAGCTTCCAGAACATCGCGCTGTTCCGCGGCATGACGGTGCTCGACAACATCAAGCTCGGCCGCCATGCGCACCTGAAGACCAACGTGTTCGACGCCCTGCTGTACGTGGGCCGCGCGCGGCGCGAGGAGGCCGAGCTGCGCCGCGACATCGAGGAACGCATCATCGACTTCCTCGAGATCGACCACATCCGTCATGCGCCGGTCGCGGCACTGCCCTACGGCCTGCAAAAGCGCGTCGAGATGGCGCGCGCACTGGCCATGCAGCCGCAGATCCTGATGCTCGACGAACCGGTGGCCGGCATGAACCGCGAAGAGACCGAGGACATGGCCCGCTTCATCCTCGACGTGCGCGCCGAGTGGGGCGTGACGGTGCTCATGGTCGAGCACGACATGGGGCTGGTGATGGATTTGTCGGACCACGTGGTGGTGCTCAACTTCGGCCAGGTCATCGCCCAGGGCACGCCGGCCGTGGTGCAGGCCGATCCCGAGGTCAACCGCGCCTATCTGGGCTCGGGCGACGTGGGCGAACTGCGCCGCAAGCTGCGGGCGGCCGCCACCCCGCAAGGAGCGCAGTGATGGATTGGGCCTACCTGTTCGAGATCAGCCTCACCGGCCTGGCCAGCGGGGGCCTGTACGCCCTGGCGGCGCTGGCCTTCGTCATGGTCTACAAGGCCACGCGCGTGGTCAACATCGCCATCGGCGAGATGCTGATGGCCGGCGCCTACCTGTTCTTCACCTTCTCCGCCATGTGGGCGCTGCCGCTGTGGCTGGCGATTCCCGCGGCCGTGCTCGCCAGCGGGGTGCTGGGCGCGGTGATCGAGCGCACGGTGATCCGGCCGCTGCTGGGCGAGCCGCCGATCTCGGTGTTCATGGTCACCGTCGGCCTGGGCTCGGTGCTGGTGGGGCTGGTCGAGATCCTCTGGAGCGCCGACCAGCGGCGCCTGCCCGACTTCATGCCGACCAGTCCGATCATGGTCGGCGACGCCTTTCTCGCACCCAAGGTGTTCTGGGGCGCGGTGGTCGCCGCCTTGTTCATCGCGGCCGTGCTGCTGCTGTTCCGCTACTGGCGCGGCGGCGTGGCCCTGCGCGCCACGGCCAGCGACCAGGCCGCGGCCTATTCGGTCGGCATCAACGTGCCTCGCGTGTTCTCGCTGGCCTGGGTCGCCTCGGCCATGCTCGCGGCCGTCTCCGGCATCATCGTCGGCTCCATCGGCGGCATCTCCTCGAGCATGGGGGTGTTCGGCCTGTCGGTGCTGGTGGTGGTGATCGTCGGCGGTCTGGACAGCGTGCTCGGCGCCCTCATCGGCGGCCTGCTCATCGGCGTGGTCGAGGCACTCGCCGGCGCCTTCCTCGGGGGCGAGTACAAGCTGCTGGCCACCTTCCTCGTGCTGGTGGCGATCCTGATGGTGCGCCCCTACGGCCTGTTTGGCACGCACGAGATCGAACGTCTGTAAGGGCTGACCCCACATGCGCATCGGAACCCTCAAGGAAAGCTACGTTGCCGACGCGGCGCTGTTCGATTCGCGCACGCAGAAGGTGTGGCTGGCCATCGCGGCCGCGCTGCTGGCGCTGTTCCCGTTCATGGCCAGCGACTACTGGCTCTACATGGCCTGCCTGGTGGCGATCAACGTCGCCAGCGCCACGGGCCTGAACATCCTCACCGGCTACACCGGCCTGGTGAGTCTGGGCCAGGCCGCGTTCATGGGTCTGGGCGCGTACACGGTGGCCATCGTGCAGGCGCACTGGAACACGCCCTTCGTGCTCAACCTGCTGGCCGCCGGCGCCGTGGCCATGGTCGGCGGCGTGATCGTGGGCATCCCCTCGCTGCGCGTCAAGGGCCTGTACCTGGCCATCGCCACCATCGCCGCCTCGTTCATCGCCCACTTCCTGTTCGCCAACCTGGCGATCACGGGGGGCACCGGGGGCATCTCGATGCAGCCGGCACGCGTGTTCGGCATCGACCTGGACACCTCGTTCCGCCTGTACTGGCTGATCGTGCCGGTGATGGTGCTGATGCTGCTGGGCGCGGCCAACCTGTTCCGTACCCGCATCGGACGCGCCTTCATCGCCATCCGCGACCGCGACATCTCGGCCGAGGTGCTGGGCATCCCGCTGCTGCGCTACAAGCTGCTGTCCTTCGGGCTGTCATCGTTCTACGCCGGCGTGGCCGGGGGCCTCTGGGCCTACTTCTTCCGCGTCGTCACGCCCGAGAGCTTTCCGCTGTCGATGTCGATCTTCTTCCTCGCGGCCATCATCGTCGGCGGCATGGGCTCCATCCTCGGCTCCATCCTGGGTGCCGCGTTCATGACCATGGTGCCCGAGCTGCTCAAGCTGGTGTTCGACCTGCTGCCCGGCGGCATCGAGCTGACGGTCTTCCTCTCGCCGGTGCGCCTGGTGGTCTTCGGCGCGCTGATCATCGGATTTCTGGTCTTCGAGCCGCTGGGGCTCGCAGAAATGTGGCGCCGCACGCGCCGGTTCTTCCACCTTTGGCCCTTCCGCAACTGAGCATTTCGCCACCACAAGCAAGGAGACAGACATGGGCAAGACAAGCACTTCCATCCGGCGCCGCCAACTGATGCTGGGCGCCGCCGCCACGGCCGGTGCCGCCGCACTGACACACCCGCTGTCGGTGCTGGCGCAGGGCGCCGAGGAAATCGTCATCGGCGGCTCCATCCCGATGACGGGCGTGTTCGCGTTCGCCGGCGTGGGCATCAACGCGGGCATCGCCGACTATGTGAAGATCGTCAACGACGCCGGCGGCATCGCGGGCCGCAAGGTGCGCTACGTGCCCGAGGACACCGGCTACAAGGTCGACGTGTCGGTGGCGGCGTTCAAGAAGATCACCAGCCAGAACAAGGTGAACCTCTATTACGGCGACTCGACGGGCTTTTCCAAGACCATCAACCCCGAGCTGGAGCGCAACGGCAACATCCTGATGGCCGGTGCCTCGTTCGCCACCGAGCTCAACGACCCGAAGAAGTACCCGAACCAGTTCCTGGTCGGCCCCGACTACACCGAGATGTTCGGCATCCTGCTGAACCACATCGCCAAGGAAAAGCCGGGCGCCAAGGTGGCCTTCGTCTATTCCGACTCGGAGTTCGGCCGCGATCCGATCGACGAGAGCGAGGCCCTGGCCAAGAAGCTGGGCCTGTCGGTGCCGGTCAAGATCATGACGCCCGCCGGCAGCGTGGACGTGTCCACCGAGGTCATCAAGCTGCGCCGCGCCGCGCCCGACTACACCATCTTCCACGGCTACATCCTCGCGCCCATCCCCGAGTTCATCACCCAGGGCAAGCAGCAGGGCATGACCAGCAAGTGGATGGGCACCTTCTGGACCATGGACAGCTCCACGGTGATGAAGATGGGTCCGGACGGCGACGGCTTCATGGGCGTGATGCCGTTCCGCTACTACTACGACACCGAGAAGGCGCCGATGCTGGAGAAGATCCGCGCCATGCGCCCCGAGTACCAGAGCACGGCCTACCTGCAGGGCTTCCTGACGGCCATGCTGTTCCTGGAATCGGCCAAACGCACGCTGGCCGCCGGCCAGCCGCTCAACGGCAAGAACCTCAAGGCCGCCCTGAACTCCATCAAGGACTTCGACACCGGCGGCATCATCGGCACGCCCATCACCATCAGCGGCAACTCCATCCCGGTGGGCCGGGTCTACCGGGCCGACATGAAGGCGCAGAAGATGGTGGCCGTCTCCGACTGGATCAAACTCTGATGCACTCCCTGCGCCGCTTCGTCTTCTCCCGATACGGGGGCCCGCGAAGCGGCCCGAGGTAACCCGCCATGCCGTCTCCACTCAGCAGCCAGGTCCTCGAGGTCAACAACATCGAGGTCATCTACAACAAGGCGGTGCAGGCCCTGCGCGGCCTGTCGCTGGCCGTGCCGCGCGGCCAGATCGTGGCGCTGCTGGGCAGCAACGGCGCGGGCAAGAGCACCACGCTCAAGGCGATCTCGGGCCTGCTCTCGCTGGAGAACGGCGAACTCGAATCGGGCACGGTGCTGTTCAACGGCCAAGACACGGCCGGCGTGCCGCCGCAGCAACTCGTGCGCCAGGGCCTGTCGCACGTGATGGAGGGTCGCCGCGTGTTCGAGGACCTGACGGTGGAGGAGAACCTCATCGCCTCCACCTACGCCCTCACCGGCCGCAGCGGCACCGGCGCGCCCGACTTCGATCTGGTCTACAGCTATTTCCCGCGCCTGCACGAGCGTCGCAAGGGCCTGGCAGGCTACCTCTCCGGTGGCGAGCAGCAGATGCTGGCCATCGGCCGCGCGCTCATCGCCCGGCCCCAGCTCATGCTGCTGGACGAACCCTCGCTGGGCCTGTCGCCCAAGCTCACCGAAGACATCTTCGGCATCATCGCGCGCATCAACGCCGAGCACGGCACCTCGATGCTGCTGGTCGAGCAGAACGCCACCGTCGCGCTGGCCGTGGCCCACCAGGGCTACATCATGGAGAACGGCAAGATCGTCATCGACGGCACGGCCGAGCGCCTGGCCAATGACCCCGACGTGCGCGAGTTCTACCTCGGCATGGGCGGCAGCGGCGAGGCCAAGAGTTTCCGGCACATCAAGCACTACAAGCGCCGCAAGCGCTGGTTGTCGTAACCGCCATGACGCAAGCCCTCCCCGAACTGACCCTGCCCCGGATGCTGCGCCAGCGCGCGGCGCAGGACGCGGCCCGCGTGGCAATCCGCCAGAAGGACTACGGCATCTGGAAGCCCTTCACCTGGGCCCAGTACCACCAGCGGGCCAGCCACTTCGGCCAGGGTCTGGCAACGCTGGGCCTGGCGCCCGGCGGGCACGTCGGCATCATCTCGGAGAACCGCATCGAATGGGTGCTGGCGCAGATGGGTGCCGGCCTGATCGGCGCGATCACCGTGGGCGTGTACCCGACCAGCCCCTCGCCCGAGGTGGCCTATGTGGTCGGTCACGCCGACATCGAGATCGTGGTCTGCGAGGACCAGGAACAGACCGACAAGGTGCTCGAGGCGCTGCCGCAACTGCCGCGCCTGAAGAAGATCATCGTCATCGAGACCAAGGGCCTGCGCAGCTTCGCGCCCGAGGTGCGCGCCCTCATCGCCACCTTCGACGAGGTTGAGCGCCTGGGCGCGCAGTCGGGCAACGCGGCGCTCATCGATGCAGCGCTTGCGCGGCAGACGCTGGACGACATCGGCCTGATGATCTACACCTCGGGTTCCACCGGCAAGCCCAAGGGCGCGATGATCTCGTGGCGCAACATGCGCGCGGTGGTGCCCGGCATCGTGGACCGCCTGGGCCTCTCGCGCGAGACCACGCACCTGTCCTACCTGCCGTTGTGCCATGTGGCCGAGCAGATGCTCACCACCTTCTGCCCCATCTACCTGGGCTCGCAGGTCAACTTCGGCGAATCGATCCGCACCGTGCAGGAGGACCTGCGCGAGGTCGCGCCCACCATGTTCCTGGGCGTGCCGCGCATCTGGGAAAAGCTGCACGCGGCCATCAGCATCAAGATGCAGGAAACCGGGCCCGTGCGCCGCTGGCTGTTCGCGCGCGCCATGGCCGCCTGCGCGCCGCTGGCCGAAAAGCCCCGCCGGGACTGGACACTGGCCGAGCGCCTGCGTTTCGCGCTCGCGTACGGGACCATCTTCCGTGCGTTGCAGAATTTCATCGGCCTGCGCGAGGCCAAAGTGGCACTGACCGGCGCCGCCCCCATCCCCCCGGACGTGGTGCGCTTTTTCCGCACCCTGGGCGTACCGTTGATCGAGGTCTATGGCCTGACCGAATCCACCGGCATGATCACCGGCCACCAGCGCGAGCACGTGGTGATCGGCACCGTCGGCCCGGTCACGCAGGGCGTGCAGTACCGCATTGCCGAGCAGGCCGACGGCGCCCCCGGTGGCGAGCTGCTCATCAAGGGTGACATGGTGTTCGTGGGCTATTACAAGAACCCCGAGGCCACGGCGCAGGCCATCCGCGACGGCTGGCTGCACACCGGCGACGTCGTGCGCGAAGTGGACGGCCAGATCAAGATCGTGGACCGCCTCAAGGACATCATGATCACCGCGGGCGGCAAGAACCTGACGCCCTCCGAGATCGAGAACACCATGAAGGGCAGCCCCTACATCAAGGAGTGCATCGTCGTGGCCGAGGGGCGCAAGTTCGTCGGCGCGCTGGTGCAGATCGACTACGAGACGGTGGGCAAGTGGGCCGAGGCCCAGCGCATCCCGTTCACCCATTTCCGCTCGCTGGTCGAGCACCCGCAGGTGCGCGAACTCATCGAGGCCGAGATCGGCCGCGGCAACGCGCAACTGGCCCAGGTGGCACACATCCGGCGCTTCCACCTGCTGACCAAGGAGCTGGACCACGACGACGGCGAGGTCACCGCCACCATGAAAGTGCGCCGTGCCAGCATCTACCAGACCTATGCGACCGAGATCGAGGCCCTGTACGCCTGACCCTTCTCTCACCCGAGACCCTGCCCCATGTCCGACCTGTCCGACGCCTCTCCCCTGCTGCTCACCCGCGAAGGGGCTATCGCCACGCTGACCTTCAACCGGCCCGCCGCGCTCAACGCGATCGATGTGCCGATGGCCCAGGCCTTCCTCGCGGCCATGCGCGCGCTCTCGGACGACGCGTCGGTGCGTGCCGTGGTGATGCGTGGCGCCGGCAAGGCCTTCGTCGCCGGCGGCGACCTGCCCACGCTGCGCGCCGACCCGGCGCGGGGGGCGGCGGACCTGCTCACGCCGCTGAACGAGGCCATGCTGCTCATGCACGGGCTCAACGCCCCCGTGATCGCGCAGGTGCACGGTGCGGCCGCCGGCGGTGGCCTGAGCCTGATGCTGCACGCCGATTTCGTGCTGGCGGCCGAAGGCACGCGCTTCAACCTGGCCTACATCAACCTCGGCACCTCGTGCGATGTCGGCGCCTCATGGTTCCTGCCACGGCTGGTCGGCCTGCGCAAGGCGCTCGAAATCGCCCTGCTGGGTGAGACCTTCGATGCGCAGGAGGCCCTGCACACCGGCCTCATCAACCGCGTGCTGCCGGCCGGCGAGCTGGAAGCCGCCGTGCAGGCACTGGCCCGGCGCCTGGCCGATGGTCCCACGGTGGCCCATGGCCACATGCGGCGCCTGATGCGCGAGGGCTTCCAGCGCGACCTGGCGGCCCAACTGGCGGCCGAGGCCAGCGCCTTCAACGACTGCGCCCACACCGCCGATCTGCCCTCAGGCATCGCCGCCTTCCTGGACAAGCAGCCGGCACGCTTCCAGGGACGCTGATCCCTTCTTCTCTTCACGACAAAAAAGGCCGGCGCCCTTTCAAGGGCACCGGCCTTCTGGCCGTGAGGGACCTGCGCCGGTCAGCCGCAAGACCCCAGGTGCCCGCAGGAAGTGCAGTAATCGCACCCGTCCTTGCGGATCATGGCATGCGCGCCGCATTCCGGGCATTTCTTGCCGGCCATGACGCCGGTCGGCATGCCGGGCAGCTCGGGCGCCGCGGGCGTCATCGAAGACGCCTTGTGGTTCGCCACATGCTCGGCACGGCGTGCCAGGATGTTCTGGATCGCGAAGGCAATCGCCGCCACCTCGGAGTCGTGCCACATCGGCACGTGCGTGCCGTCGGCCTTTTCGTAGGTGCCCAGACGCACCGGGCCGCGGTCCCAGGCCACCTTGCGCATGTCGCGCAGCGCGCGGCCCAGGAAGCCGCCGCGCGCGGCCAGCGACAGCATGCGCATGGTCGAGGTGATCCACTGCTGCGACTCGCCGCTCTGGCCCACCGGCATGAAGAACTCGATCGCGCGCTCCACCGTGCCCACGCCGTCGGCGGCGGGCACCGGCAGGAACGAGACGATGATGTACAGCGTCTTGTGGCCTTCCTGCGTCCAGTACTCGATCTTGTCGGCCACGGCCGACAGCGCGCCCTTGGGCCGGCTTTCGATCACCGTGCGCATCGGGTCCACCGGCGGGGCGGCGACCTCCTCCTTGGCCTTGGCCTCGGGCGCCCCGGTGTCGAGCACCGACCCCAGGATGGTGTTGGGCCGGTAGGTGGCCAGGCCCTTGAGCCGGGCACGCCAGGCCTGCCGGTACAGGCCCTTGAAATCCTCGTAGGGGTACTCGGCCGGCACATTGACCGTCTTGGAGATGGCCGTGTCCACGAAGGGCTGCACCGCCTCCATCATGGCGATGTGCTCGTCCGCCGTCATCGCCAGCGCATTGACGAAATACTCGGGCAGCTGGTCGGCATCGCCGCCGAGTTCGCGGTACAGGCGCCAGGCATGGTCTTCCACCGCGTACTCGCTGGTCGAGCCATCGGCCTCGCGCTTCTTGCGCCGGTAGGTCCAGGAGAACGGCGGCTCGATGCCGTTGGAGGCGTTGTCGGCAAAGGCCAGGCTCACGGTGCCGGTGGGTGCGATCGACAGCAGGTGGCTGTTGCGGATGCCGTGCTTGCGGATCGCCTGCTGGATGTCCTTGGGCAGGCGACTGGCGAAGGTGCCGGCCTGCAGATAGCCGTTGGCCTCGAATTTGGGGAAGGGGCCCTTTTCCTTGGCCAGTTCCACCGACGCGCGGTAGGCGGCGTTGCGCATGCGCTCGGCAATCTGCGCCGCCATCGTGCGGCCTTCCTCGCGGTCGTAGCGCAGGCACAGCATGGCCAGGGTGTTGCCCATGCCGGTGAAACCCACGCCGATGCGGCGCTTGGCGTGGGCCTCGGCGCGCTGCTGCTCCAGCGGCCAGAAGGTCAGGTCCAGCACGTTGTCCAGTGCCCGCACCTGGGTGGCCACCACCTGCTCGAAGGCGTCGAAGTCGAAACTGGGCAGGCCGCCAAAGCCGAACGGATGGCGCACGAAGCGCGTCAGGATGATCGGCCCCAGGTCGCAGCAACCGTAGGACGGCAGCGGCTGTTCGCCACAGGGGTTGGTCGCGGCGATGCCCTCGCAGTAGCGCAGGTTGTTGTCCTGGTTGATGTGGTCCAGGAACAGGATACCCGGCTCGGCGAAATCGTAGGCCGAGGTCATGATCGTGTCCCACAGCTCGCGCGCCGCCACGGTGCGGTAGACCCACTGGCCGTCGGCGCGCTGGTAGGCGCCCTGCTCGAGCAGCCTGGCTCCGGGCTTGGCGCGGTGCACCAGTTCCCAGGGCTGGTCGGCCGCCAGCGCCTCCATGAAGGCGTCGGGCACGCCGACCGACACATTGAAGTTGTTCCAGCGGCCGGGCGTGCGCTTGGCGGTGATGAACTCCAGCACGTCCGGGTGGTCGATGCGCAGCACGCCCATCTGCGCGCCGCGCCGCGCGCCTGCGCTCTCGACCGTGGAGCAGCTCTGGTCGAACACGTTGATGTAGCTGCACGGGCCCGAGGCCATGGAGTGCGTGCCGCGCACCTCGGCGCCCTTGGGCCGGATGCGCGAGAAGTCATAGCCCACGCCGCCACCGCGGCGCATGGTCTCGGCCGCCTCGCGCAGGGCCTCGTAGATGCCGGGATAGCCCTCGTCATCAAAGCCCTGGATGCAGTCGCCCACCGGCTGCACGAAACAGTTGATCAGCGTGGCCTGGATGTCGGTGCCCGCCGCGCTCATGATGCGGCCGGCGCCGATGGCGCCGGCATGCAGGTTGTCCAGGAACTTCTGTTCCCATTCGGCACGCAGCGCATCCTTCTCGACCGAGGCCAGCGCCCGCGCCACGCGCCGGAACAGGTCCTCGATGCCGGTTTCGTCCCCTTTCAGGTACTTCTCGGCCAGGACGTCCTGGCTGATGGGCTGGGTGCGGGTCAGGTCCTGAGCCCGCAGTTCGGTATCTCGTTTCATGGTGTACGTTCAGCTGTTGCCGGCGCTGGTGGCCGGCCTCTGGTGGATCAGGCCGCGGCCGGATGGTGTCCAGCCAGCAGCCATTGCAGGAGATCGCGCACCGGGCGAATGTCGCTGCCAAAGGGCAGACGTCCCGCCCCCCGGAAAAACAGGCCTTTGCGCTGATCCCCGGCCAGTGCATGCCCCAATTGCTGGTCAATGCAGAACTGGCCCATCTCGGCCTTGCCGTCGCGCAATCCGCAACGGGCGAGGCAGTCGAAGGCCATATTACAACGGCTTTTGACGTGCGCCACCGCCTTGAGCTTGGATTCCACCCTCAAATACTTGTCCAACCAGGGGGTCCGCACCGCCCTCGCCGGCAAACCTGCTACGCTCACGAACTCCACGATGTCCTCGGGCCGGGCCTCGGCCAGCACCTGCTTGAATGCCGCGTCGGCATCGCACTCCTGCGTCACGGCGAACGCGGTACCCATCTGTACCGCGCTGGCACCCAGGTTCTGCAGCCGCTCGATGTCCTCGTGCGAACTGATGCCACCGGCGGCGATCAGCGGGATCTCGCGCTCGATGCCGGCCTCGCGCAGGAAAGCCAGCACCTGCGGGATGACCACCTCGAAGTCGAAGCGGTGATCGCCCAGGTCGTCGATGCGGGCCGCGCCCAGGTGGCCGCCGGCCAGACGCGGGTGCTCGATGACGATGGCATCGGGCAGGCGGCCCTTCTTCTCCCACTTGCGGATGATCAGCTGCACGCCGCGCGCATCCGAGAGGATGGGAATCAGCGCCACATCGGGGTGGTCGCAGGCCAGGTCCGGCAGGTCCAGCGGCAGGCCGGCGCCGACCACGATGGCGTCCACCCCGCTGGCCAGCGCCTGGCGCACGTAGTCCTCGTAGGCCGACAGGGCCTTCATCACGTTGACGGCGATCAGGCCATGTCCCTGGGCGATTTCGCGCGCGCGGCGGATTTCCCGGTCGAGCGCGATGAAATTGGCCCGATCGATGCGCTCGCGCGCATTCTGCGTCTTTTCCAGGGGGGCGGTTTCGGCCATCAGGTCAGGGTGCAACCGGCGCAGGTCGATCGACGACACCGTGCCCATGCCCCCGTGGCGTGCCACGGTACCGGCCAGCCCGCCGGCCGACACCCCCACCCCCATGCCACCCTGCACCACGGGTATCAGCGTCTTGCCGTGCAGTACCCAGGGGCGCAGACCTGTTTCGCGGGCCAGTTGCACCAGCCGCAGGGCTGGGTCGGTGTTCAGGTCGGCGTCATGAGGGGGAAATGCGTCGGCGACGCGCAGGGCTTGGTCATTCATTCGGCAGGGTCCACAGCACCCGGCCAAAAAGAAGGAATACCGGGCAAATAGGGCAAGCTTACCGGCTGGCCCGCCGCTGCTCCTTGTCCTGCATCAAGCCCCGAACCGATGCCCCTACACCGGTCAGGGTGATGGCGCCGCCACCTCGGACATCGGCAACCAGGGGTTCATGGTGGCCCGCGCGAAGTCCGTTTCGCCCATCAGCAGGTCCAGCATCAGCGACGCCAGATCGTCGGCCAGCGGCTCGGCCAGCGGGTCTTTTTCCTGGTTGACCAGCTTGCGATAGGTGTGGCAGGTGCCGCAGGTCTCGGCCACGACCACGTCGCCGCCATCCTGCACGCTCTGGTAGCGCACGTTCTGGGTCGACTCGCAATGGCTGCATTTGACGCGCACCATGTGCCACTCGGTGCAGCAGGTGCCGCAGTGCAGGTAGCGCAGACCGGCCTCGCGTCCGCCGATGCGCAGCACGCTCACCACCGGGGGTGTGCCGCACACCGGGCAGACCGTGGCCGGCTCGGCATACGGGACTTCGGCCTCGTTGAGGTGGCTGGCCTGGTCGGCGAACACCACCTGCAGCGCAGCCACGACGATGGGCGCCGCCGCCAGGTCATCGGGCTCGTTCAGCAGGCCCGCCAGCACGCGCCGGGCCAGTTGGTCACGCGCCTCGGGTGTCAGCGTGCGCAGGCGTTCCAGCACCGGCAGCAGTGCCGCCGGCAGCCCGGCATCGGCCTGCACCGCATCCAGCAGGCCATCGAGCACGCCCTGCCACGCCGGGTCGATCTGGCTGGCCGCCTGCACCAGGGGCATGCCATGCGCGTTGGCACGCCGGACGGTGTCGGCATCGATCGGCGCCGTCAGGACCGTGGCGGCGGCCTTGTGCTGCGCCCTGGCCAGACCGGCCAGAAAGCGCAGATAGTCGCCGATGGGATGGCCATCGGCCAGTTGCACCAGCCGCGCGGCGCGGTCGGCAAACAGGCTGGACGGCTGCGGCAGCCGGACCCGGGGCAGGCTGGTGCGGTCAAGGGCCTCGATTTCGCCCGGTTGGAGAATGCGTTGTGGCACGGTCAGTTGTTGTCCCCGGTCATCTTGCGGTACCAGCCGCGGTGGTGCTGTTTGGCCCAGGCCCTGGTCACGGTACCGTACATCATGGCGCGGATGGTGCCACGGGTCCAGATGGCCGCGTAGACGTGCAGGATGATCAGGCCGATCATCCACACGGCCGCTGCCGCATGCACCACCGAGGCGATGCGCACCACATCGACCGGCAGGTTCAGCCAGGCGCGCCACATGAGCACGCCGGACGCCAGCAGCAGCACCATGCCCAGCACCAGCCCCCAGAACAGGACCTTCTGGCCACCGTTGTACTTGCCCTGCTCGGGCATGTCGTGGTCGTTGCCATCGACCATCTTGTTCACGTTCCTGAGCCACTCGATGTCGCGCGACTCGATCAGGTTGAGCGCGGCGAAGCGGACCACCATGAGCAGGAAGAACACGGCCATCACCACCCCGATGTAGGGATGCAGGATGCGCGTCCAGGTGCCGCCGCCGAACAGCATCGTGAGCGGGAAGAAGGCCGGATGGAAGAACGCCAGGCCCGAGAGCGCCAGCAGGATGAAGCAGATGCCCACGATCCAGTGGTTGGCGCGCTCGCCGGCCGTGTAGCGCTGCAGGTCGCGTGGATTGCGTATCATGGCTGGCTCTCCTTCTCGGCGGCATCGGCCTCGCGGTCCTTGCGGTCCATTTCATCCTCCAGTTCCTTGGCCACCTCGTTCGGCCCCTTGGTGATGAAATGGAACAGGCTGCCCAGCGCAGCCACACCCAGCGCGGCCATCGCCAGCGGCTTGGCCATGCCTTTCCACAGACTGACCATCGAGCTGATCTTCGGCTCGTCGGGCAGGTCCGCGTACAGCGAGGGCTGGTCGGCGTGGTGCAGCACGTACATCACGTGGGTGCCACCCACGCCGGCCGGGTCGTACAGGCCCGCCTTCTCGAAACCGCGCTCCTTCAGGTCGGCGATGCGCGTCTCGGCGTGGTCCTTCATCGCCTGCTTGGTGCCGAACACGATGGCACCCGTGGGGCAGGTGGTCACGCAGGCCGGCTCGCGCCCGACCGCGACGCGGTCCGAGCACAGGGTGCACTTGTAGGCCTTGTGGTCCTGCTTGGAGATGCGCGGCACGTTGAACGGGCAGCCGGTGATGCAGTAGCCGCAACCGATGCAATGCTCCTCGTGGAAATCCACGATGCCGTTGGTGTATTGCACGATCGCGCCCGGCGAGGGGCAGGCCTTCAGGCAGCCCGGGTCCTCGCAGTGCATGCAGCCGTCCTTGCGGATCAGCCACTCCAGGTTGCCGCTGGCCTCGTTCTCGTATTCGGTGAACTTCATCACCGTCCACGCGTTCTCGGTCAGGTCGGCCGGGTTGTCGTAGACCCCCACGTTGTGGCCCGGTTCCTGGCGCAGGTCGTTCCATTCCATGCAGGCGGTCTGGCAGGCCTTGCAGCCGATGCATTTGGAGACATCGATCAGCTTGGCCACCTCGCCCGACTGCGGGGTGCGCGCCTGGGGTGCCGGCGTGGTGGTGGCCGACAAGCGCTTGATATCAAGGGATTGCAGTGACATCCGGCGCCTCCTAGATTTTCTCGACCTTCACGAGGAAGGTCTTGAATTCCGGTGTGTTGGTGTTGCCGTCGCCCACAAAGGGCGTCAGCGTGTTCGCCAGGAACCCGGGCTTGGTCACGCCCTTGAAGCCCCAGTGGATCGGAATGCCGACATGGTGGATGTCGCGTCCCTCGATCTTCATGGCCTTCATGCGCTTGGTCACCACGGCCACGGCCTTGATGTAGCCGCGCTTGGAGCTGACCTGGACGCGGTCACCCGCCTTGATGCCGAGCTGCTCGGCCAGCGCCTCGCCGATCTCGACGAATTGCTCGGGCTGGGTGATGGCATTGACCAGGGCGTGCTTGGTCCAGTAGTGGAAGTGCTCGGTCAGGCGGTAGGTCGTGCCCACATGCGGGAATTCGTCCGCCTTGCCGAAGGTCTCCCAGATGTTGGCGAACACGCGCGCGGCCGGCGAGGACGTGGCCTTGGCGTTGTCCGGGTACATCGGGTTGTAGCCCAGCGGCGTGTCGAACGGCTCGTAGTGGGTGGGGAACGGCCCCTCGTTCATCGCCCGGCGCGCGAAGAAGCGCGCCACCCCTTCGGGGTTCATGATGAACGGACCGGCCCCCGTCTCGGGTGCCAGCGCGGCACCGAAGTCGGGCACATCGGCTCCGCCCCAGCTCTTGCCGTTCCACTCGACCAGCTTGCGGCGCGGGTTGAAGGGCTTGCCCTGCAGGTCGGCCGAGGCGCGGTTGTAGAGCACGCGCCGGTTGGCCGGCCAGGCCCAGGCCCAGTTCAGCGTGTTGCCGATGCCTGTCGGGTCGCTGTTGTCGCGCCGCGCCATCTGGTTGCCCGCCTGCGTCCAGGCGCCGGCGTAGATCCAGCAGCCGCAGGCCGTGGAACCGTCGTCGCGCAACTCGCCGAAGCCCGAGACCTGCTGGCCCGCGGGGCGCAACACCTTGGTCGGGTCTTTCGGGTCGAGCAGATCGACCAGCGCCTTGCCGTTGTACTCCTTGGCCAGCTCCTCGGCGCTGGGGTGCGCCGGATCGGCGTAGCGCCAGTCGAGGTTCAGGATCGGGTCGGGGAAAGCCCCGCCGTCCTTGGCGTACAGCGCCTTCAGGTGCGCGTGCAGGCCGGCCATGATGGCGATGTCGGTCCTGGCCTCGCCCGGGGGCTCGGCCGCCTTCCAGTGCCACTGCAGCACGCGGCTGGAGCTGACCACCGCGCCCTCTTCCTCGGCGAAGCAGGTGGTGGGCAGGCGGAACACCTCGGTCTGGATCGAGGCCGTGTCCACATCGTTGTACTCGCCGTGGTTCTTCCAGAACTCCGACGTCTCGGTGGCCAGCGGGTCCATCACGACCAGGAACTTGAGTTTGGCCAGCCCCTGGCGCAGCCGGTTGCTGTCCGACAGCGCCGCGATCGGGTTGAAGCCCTGCGCGATGTAGCCGTTGACCTTGCCCTCGTGCATGAGCTGGAAGATCTGCAGCATGTCGTACTGCTTGTCCAGCTTGGGCAGGTAGTCGAAAGCCCAGTTGTTCTCGGCCGTGGCAGCGGCGCCGAACCAGGACTTCATCAGGCTGACATGGAACTTGGGATAGTTCTGCCAGTAGCTCATCTGGTTGGCACGCAAGGGCTTTTGCGTGCGCGAGGCGATGTACTGCTGGTAGTCCTGCTCCTTCTCGCCCGGCAGCGACAGGTAGCCCGGCAGGCTGGCCGACAACAGCCCGAGGTCGGTCAACCCCTGGATGTTGGAGTGCCCGCGCAACGCGTTCATGCCACCACCGGCCACGCCGATGTTGCCGCACAGCAGTTGCACCATGGCGGCACAGCGCAGGATCTGCGCACCGGTGGAGTGCTGGGTCCAGCCCAGGGCGTACATGATGGTCGCGGCACGGCCCGGCACCGCCGTGGACGCGAACATCTCGGCCACGTGCAGGAACTTCTCCTTCGGCGTGCCGCAGACGCTCTCGACCTTCTCGGGCGTGTACGACGCGTAGTGCTGCTTCATCAGCTGGTAGACACAACGCGGGTGCTGCAGCGTCGGGTCCGTCCTGACGTAGCCGTCCTCGCCCAGTTCGTAGTCCCAGGTCCGCTTGTCGTAGGTACGCGCCTGCTCGTTGTAACCCGAGAAGATGCCGTCCACGAACTCGTAGTCATCGCGCACGATGAAGCTGAAGTCCGTGTAGTTGTGCACGTACTCGTGGTGGATCTTGTCGTTGCTCAGCAGGTAGTTGATGATCCCGCCCAGGAAGACGATGTCCGAGCCCGAGCGCAGGGGGGCGTAGAAATCCGCCACCGCCGCCGAGCGGTTGAAGCGCGGATCGACCACCATGAAGTGCGCCTTGTTGTGCGCCTTCGCTTCGGTCACCCACTTGAACCCGCAGGGGTGCGCTTCGGCGGCATTGCCGCCCATGATCAAAACAACGTCCGCATTCTTGATGTCGACCCAATGGTTCGTCATCGCTCCACGGCCAAACGTCGGGGCAAGACCTGCCACCGTCGGGCCGTGTCAGACACGTGCCTGGTTGTCGAATGCGAGCAGGCCCCAGGAGCGGGCCACTTTGTGCGTGATGTAGCCGGCTTCATTGCTCGATGCGGAGGCGGCGAGCATGCCGGTGGAAGTCCAGCGGTTGACCGTGAGGCCATCGGCCGTGGTGGCCTGGAAGTTGGCGTCGCGGTCTTCCTTGAGCAGCCGGGCGATGCGGGTGAGCGCGTCGTCCCAGGACAGACGCTGCCACTCGTTCGAGCCGGGCGCGCGGTACTCGGGGTACAGCAGGCGGTTCGGGCTGTTGATGTAGTCGAGCAGGCCCGCACCCTTGGGGCACAGCGTGCCGCGGTTGACCGGGTGGTCCGGATCGCCCTCGATGTGGATCACCGAGGACTTGGCGTTCTTGCCGCCGGTGCCCAGCGAGTACATCAGGAGGCCGCAACCGACCGAGCAGTAGGTACAGGTCTGGCGCGTGACCGTGGTCGAGGCCAGCTTGAACTGGCGCACTTCGGCCAACGCGGTCGCGGGCGAGAAACCCATCAGCGCCAGGCTCGAACCGGCCAGGCCGGCACCGCTGACGCGGAAGAAATGGCGGCGGTTCATGTCCATGACGGACCCTCCCGCCACAGGTGGTCTGTGAGCTGCTTCATCGTGGTGCGGGCCCCTGGAAGAGCCTCTGTTCATGACAAACCTTGCGGGGGGGCGTCGGTATGCGGCACCTGTCGGGTCGGCACGCGGCGGCCAGGAAACCAATGGAGCCGGATGGACATGGGGCGCTGGCCTGTGCGCGCACCCCAGGAATCTCCGGGCTGGCAGTGCGGGTTATACCCGCCCCGTGCGAAATGTGCAATCCGCCGTCCTGCGCGCTGCTATCAGAATTGCTGCATTGCAGCAAGGCGGGGCGCTCAGCCGCGCATGGCGGCCGCGGCAATGTCCAGCGAGCGCAGGCGCAGGGTCGGGTCGAACACATCGCTCACCAGCATGAACTCGTCGGCCCGCGTGGCATCGGCCAGTTGCTGCAGACCGGCGCGCACCGTGGCCGGCCCGCCCACCACGGCACAGGCCAGAAAGTCGCCGATCGCGGCCTTCGAACGCGCATCGAGTCCGGCCATGAAGCCATCGATGGGCGCCTGCAACAGCCCCCGGCGCCCGGTAAGAATGCCCAGCACCCGCTGGTAGGTGCTGCTGGCCAGGTAGTCGGCTTCGGCGTCGTCGGGCGCCGCGATCAGGGGCACGCCGACGATGACGTAGGGCTTGGCCAGCGTGGCCGATGGTTTGAAATTCTGCCGGTACAGGTGCAGCGCCTGCAGCAGATAGCGGGGGGCGAAGTGCGAGGCGAACGCATAGGGCAAGCCGCGCTCGGCCGCCAGTTGGGCCGAAAACAGGCTGGAGCCCAGCAGCCAGATCGGCACGTGGGTGCCCGCGCCGGGCGTGGCCACCAGACGCTGACCCGGCTGCGCGTCGCCCAGCAGGCGTTGCAGCTCGGCCACGTCGCGCGGAAAGTCCTCCTCGGTCTCGACGCGGTCGCGGCGCAGCGCGCGCATGGTCAGCGGATCGGTACCCGGCGCGCGGCCCAGGCCCAGGTCGATGCGGCCCGGGTACAGCTCGGCCAGCGTGCCGAAGGCCTCGGCCACCACCAGCGGCGCGTGGTTGGGCAGCATCACCCCGCCCGAGCCGACACGGATGTGCCGCGTGCCGCCGGCAATGTAGCCCACCAGCACCGCCGTGGCGGAGCTGGCAATGCCGGGCATGTTGTGGTGCTCGGCGAGCCAGTAGCGGGCGAAGTCCAGCCGCTCCGCATGCTGGGCCGTACGCAGGGCGATGGCCAGCGCATCGGCCACCGTGCCGCCTTCGCGCACGGCCACCAGATCCAGCATGGACAATCGGATATCGGACAGGGATATGGGCAAGGCGTTCATGAGCGCGATTGTGCGCTGCCTGGGCGGCCCGTGCGCCCATGGGGCGGATGCCCTCACGCCAGGCTCCGGGTCGGCCGTCGGCCTCTGGTCCGATGCGCGCAGCCTTGGTAGGCTTGGCACCGTTCCCCGTGCCCTGTTGCCCTATCGCTTCACGTCTTCATGCCCACACTGTTCGACCCCATCCAGGCCGGCGATCTGCGCCTGGCCAACCGCATCGCCATGGCACCCCTGACACGCAACCGCTCGCCCGGTGCCGTGCCACAGCCGATCACCGCCACCTACTACGCGCAGCGCGCCAGCGCCGGCCTGCTCATCACCGAGGGCACCGCCATCAGCCACCAGGGCCAGGGCTACGCCGACGTGCCGGGCCTGTACGCGCCCGAACAGATCGAGGGCTGGCGGCCAGTGACCCGGGCCGTGCACGAGCGCGGCGGCTGCATCGTCACGCAACTGTGGCACGTGGGCCGCGTCTCGCACAGCGAACTGCAACCCGGCGGCGGCGCACCCGTGGCGCCCTCGGCCATCACCGCCAGGGCCAAGACCTACCTGATCGACCGCGCCACCGGCCAGGGCGGCTTCGTGCCCACCTCCACGCCGCGGGCGCTGGATGCATCGGAGCTGCCCGGCATCGTTCAGGACTACGCGAACGCCGCGCGCCAGGCCGTGGCCCACGCGGGCTTCGACGGCGTGGAGATCCACGCGGCCAACGGCTACCTGCTGGACCAGTTCCTCAAGACCGGCGCCAACCAGCGCACCGACCACTACGGTGGCGCCATCGAGAACCGCGCCCGCCTGCTGCTCGAGGTCACGCGCGCGGTGGTGGACGCGGTGGGTGGCGGCAAGGTGGGTATCCGCCTGTCGCCGGTGACGCCGGCCAACGACATCGTGGATGCCGACCCGCAGCCCCTGTTCGGTTACGTGGTGCGCCAGCTCGCCGCGCTGGGCCTGGCCTACGTCCACATCATCGAGGGTGCCACCGGCGGCCCGCGCGAACTGCCCGAGCGCCCCTTCGACTATGCCGCGCTCAAGGCGGCCTACCGCGAGGCCGATGGCCAGGGCGCCTGGATGGTCAACAACGGCTACGACCGCACCATGGCGGCCGAGGCCGTGGCCAGCGGACGCGCCGACATCGTCGCCTTCGGCAAGGCCTTCATCGCCAACCCGGACCTGGTCGAGCGACTGCGCCGCGATGCCCCGCTCAATCCCTGGGACCAGAGCAGCTTCTACGGTGGCGGCGAAAAAGGCTACATCGACTACCCGACGCTGGCCACCGACGCCATCAGCACCACCGCCTGAGCGGGCACCGCTCCATGCCCGACGCCCGCCACCCGCCCACGCTGCACCGCTCGCCCGTCGTGCGCGCCCTGCTGTGGCTGGCCGGCGGCGTCTCGCTGGCGCTGGGCCTGATCGGTGTGGTGCTGCCGGGTCTGCCCACCACGCCCTTCATCCTGCTGGCAGCCGCCTGCTGGGCCAAGGCCTCACCGCGCCTGCATGCCCGGCTGCTCGGCCACCGCCTCACCGGCCCTCTGCTGCGCGACTGGGAAGCCACGCGCAGCCTGACCCGGCGCACCAAGGCCATCGCCGTCGGCTCGATGCTGGTGATGGTGGGCTTCTCGATCTGGACCTTCCGCGGGCGCGTCCTGGCCCAGATCACGCTGGCCGTGCTGGCCGCGATCGGTACCTGGGTGGTGCTCAGGATCCCGACACGCCGCCCCTGATGCCCCGGGCCAGCGCCCGCCCGCTCACCCCGCGCGCCGCGCCAGCACCTCGAACGCCGGCAGCGTCTTGCCTTCCAGCACCTCCAGGAAGGCGCCACCGCCGGTGGAGATGTAGCCGACGTCCTTCTCGATGCCGTACTTGGCGATCGCGGCCAGCGTGTCGCCACCGCCGGCGATGCTGAAGGCACTCGATTCGGCGATCGCGCGGGCGATGGTTTCGGTGC
>NZ_JAQVEJ010000014.1:2365-32140 GCF_028698005.1 Hydrogenophaga sp. | reverse complement strand
GGGGTTACTTCACGGCCTGGATGGCGGCGATCTTGTCGGCGCCGAATTCCTTGGCGTACTGCTGGTAGGCGGGTGCGACGGCCTTGCGGAAGCTCTCGCCGTTGACCTGCTTGACCACCTGCATGCCCTCCTTCTCCAGTTGGGCAATGCCGTTGTCCTCGTCGTCGTTGACCTTCTTGCGCTGGGCGGCGGCAGCCTTCTTGCCGGCTTCCAGGAAGACCTGCTTGTCGGCGGCCGAGAGCTTGTTCCACACCGCGGGCGAGAGGATCAGTGCCGCCGGCGAGTACACATGGCCGGTCAGCGACAGGTGCTTTTGCACCTGCGAGAACTTGGAAGACAGGATGACGGGGATCGGGTTTTCCTGGCCGTCCACGGTGCCCTGCTGCAGCGCCGTGAACAACTCGGGGAAGGGCATGGGTGTGGGCAGGATGCCGAAGGTCTTGTAGCCGTCCATGTGCACCTTGTTCTCCATGGTGCGCATCTTCAGGCCGCCGGCGTCGGAGGCCTGCACGATGGCGCGCTTGGAGTTGGTCATGTGGCGGAAGCCGTTCTCGGTCCAGGCCAGGTTGATCAGGCCCTTGGCTTCCATCTTCTTGCGCAGGTCCTCGCCGATGGGGCCATCCATGACCTTGCGGGCATGGTCGTAATCGCGGAACAGGAAGGGAATGTCGACGATCTTCACCTCGGGCACGAAGTTGCCGAGCGGGCCGGTGGAGGTGTTCACCAGATCCTGCGTGCCCAGTTGCACGGCCTCGATCTGCTCGCGCTCACCACCCAGCGCCGAATTGGGGAACTGCTGGCATTTGTAGCGGCCTTGCGTGCCCTTTTCCATTTCTTCGCAGAACACGGTGGAGCCGACGCCGTAGTGCGAGGTGGGCGAGGTGGCGTAGCCGATCTTCAGGACGGTCTGTGCCTGCGCGCCGGCAGCGCAGAGCAGGGCGGCCATGGCCAGGGGCTTGATCCAGGTTTTCATGCGCGAGTCTCCTTGGGTGGTTGGGAAGGGAAAGTCTCAGCCGGGCTGGCCCGGCCGCCGTCGGTGCACGGCCAGCTTGACCGCGTCCGGATGGTCGTCGATGTACTGCAGCAGTACGGCATGGAAATCGGGGTCGGCGCGCAGCCCGAGGCTGGCCGCGCGGCGGCTCTCGAAGCGCGCGGGCCATCCGGCCACGATGCGGGCGATGGCCGGGTCGGGTGCGTGGGTGATGAGCGCGGTGGCCACCGGGCCCGCCACGGCCTGCAGCGCCGCGATCATTTCGCCCACGCTCACGCTCAGCGCCGGCAGGTTGATCGCGGTGCGCCCGCCCAGGGCCTCGCGCGGCGCCTCGGCCACGGCGAGGATGCCCGCGATCGTGTTGACCGGTGAGGACAGCGCCACGCGCGTGTCCAGGGGGACCGGGCAGTTGCAGGCCTGTCCGGCCAGCGGCTCGCGCACCAGGCCGGAGAGAAAGCCCGAAGCGGCGCCGTTGGGGCGGCCGGGACGCACCGAGACGGTCATCAGCCGTGCCGGGCGACCGTCAATGAAGCCCTTGCGGGTGTAGTCGGCCACCAGTTGCTCGCCCACGAACTTGTGGATGCCGTAGCTCGATTGCGGCGTGGGCAGGGTGTCGTCGCGGACCACCTCGGGCAGCGGCTGGCCGGGGTCGCTGCCGAACACGGCGACCGAGCTGGCGAAGAAGAACACGGGCGGAGGGTGGCCGGCATCTGTCTGCGCCCGGCAGGCATCGAGGAGGGCGCGGGTGGCGTCCAGGTTGGCATGCAGGCCCAGACCGAAGTCGGCCTCGCATTCGGCCGAGACAGCCGCCGCCAGGTGGAACACCGCGTCCCAGCGCTGCTGCACGAACAGCGTGGGGATGATGTCGATCAGATCGCCCATGGCGCTGGTCACGCGCGGATCGGCCGCGAGCTCGCCGCCCGGTGGCTGCAGGTCGGCGAGCATGAGCCGGTCAACGGGCTGGCCGCGGAACTGCCCCTTCGCCAGCAGGGTGGCCGCGAGCCGGCTGCCCAGAAAACCGGCGCCGCCGGTGATCAGGATGTTCATGCCCGCGCCTCCCGGCTTTCTTCACGCCAACGCCGCAGCCAGCCCAGACCGGCGCTGGTGCCCGCGCGCGGGCGGTACTCGCAACCGACGAAGCCGCGATAACCCAGCGCGTCCAGCCGCCGGAACAGGTGCGGGTAGTGCACCTCGCCGTCGTCGGGTTCGTGGCGGTCGGGTACGCCGGCGATCTGGATGTGGCCCACGCCCGTGAAGTGCTTTTCCAGCCGCCGCGTGAGGTCGCCCTCCATGATCTGGCAGTGATAGAAATCCATCTGCACCTTCAGGTGCGGAGACCCCACCTCGGCCACGATGTCGTGCGCCTGCTGTTGCCAACTCAGGAAATAGCCTGGCATGTCGCGCCGGTTGATGGGCTCGATCAGCAGCGTGATGCCCAGCGCCCCGGCGCGGGCGGCGGCGCGGCGCAGGTTGGCCACGTAGGTGGTGCGCAGCGCGGCGGTTCCGGCGCCGCCGCCATCGGGTACCAGGCCCGCCATGGCATGCAGGCGCCGGCAGCCCGTGGCCTCGGCATAGACGATGGCGCGCTCGAGTCCGGCGGCGAACTCGGCCTCGCGCCCCGGCAGGCAGGCCATGCCACGCTCGCCTGCATCCCAGTTGCCCGGTGGCAGATTGAACAGGGCCTGTGTCAGGCCGTGGGCGCGCAGGCGCGTGGCGATGGCCTGCGGATCGAAGTCGTAGGGGAACAGGTATTCGACGGCATCGAAGCCGTCGGCTGCGGCAGCACCGAAGCGCTCCAGGAAGGGCAGCTCGGTGTACATCAGCGACAGGTTGGCAGCAAAGCGGGGCATGGGGTGATCACCAGGGGGCGTTGAAGCGTTGCCGGAGCTCCTCGATCCGGTCTTCGCCCAGCGGGGCGGGGCGCGGTGTGGACATCAGCCACAGGCAGGCAGTTTCCTCCAGTTCTTCCAGCAGGGCCATGGCACGGGCCGGGCTGTCGTGCCAGACCACGGGGCCGAGGCGCTCCAGCATCACGGCCTGCAAGGTGGGCTGCCGGCGCAGGCGTTCGCCCACCGCATCGGCCACGGCGGCATCGCCCGGGGCGGCATAGGGGATGAGCGGCACGTGCCCCACCTTCATGACCTGGTAGGGCGTGATCGGGGGCAGGATGTCGTCGATGCTCCACACCCCTTGCAGCGTGAGCGCCACCAGGTGCGTGCTGTGCGTGTGCAGCACACAGCGTGGCGCCTGCCGCGGGAGTGGGCTGGCGTAGATATGGCGGTGCAGGGCCAGCGTCTTGCTGGCGCGTTCGCCGGCCCGTGGGCGGCCGTCCTCGTCCACCCAGGCCAGCGTCTGCGGGTCGAGCGCGCCCAGGCAGGCATCGGTCGGCGTGATCAGGAAGCCGCCGCCTTCATCGGCCCTCAGTCGTACGCTGATGTTGCCGGCGGTCGAGTGCACGTAGCCGCGCGCGAACAGCGAGGCGCCCACGCGCACGATCTCGCGGCGGATGGCGTCCTGGGCGGCGGGCCAGCCGGCGCTCATGCCGCAGCTCCGTTCATGGTCAGCGCTTCCCGGAAGAAGGCCGTGCTGCCAAAGTTGCCTGACTTGAGCGCCAGGTGCATGACCGCGCCATCGCCGGGCAGCCGTGCCTCGGTCCAGGGCACGCCGGGGCAGATCGAGGGGCCGATGCACAGCCGGCGGATGCCCAGGGCCTGCACCACCGCGCCCGATGTCTCGCCGCCAGCCACCACGAGGCGCCGCACGCCGGCGTCCACCAGGCCACGGGCGACGCGGGCCAGGGCCGCTTCGGTGAGGGCGCTGGCGCCTTCCACACCCAGGACCTGCTGCACCTCGGCCACGCGTGCCGGTGTGGCCGTGGCGTACACCAGCACCGGTCCGTTCGCGAGGGCCGTGCAGGCTTCGTCCAGCAGGGCGTTGGCACCCTGCCGGCCGTCGTGCAGGGCCAGTGGGTCGAGTTGCACGGCCTGGCCGCCGCTGTCGATCCAGTGCCTGACCTGGGCATGGGTTGCCACCGAACACGAGCCCGACACCACGGCCGCGCTGCCGTGCACCGGCGCGAGCGAGGCGGCCGCCGCATCGGGCTGCAGCCAGCCGCGCCGCACATAGGCGGGCGGCAGACCCAGCGCCACGCCCGAGCCGGCCGTGACCAGCGGCAGGTCGGCGCAGGCCTCACCCAGGGTGAGCAGATCCTGATTGTCCAGCGCATCGGCCATGGCGATCTGCCGACCCTGCAGGCGCAGCGCGTGCAGGGCTTCGCGCACAGCCTCGGCGCCGCGGTGCACCACCGGCCAGGGCAGCAGGCCGACCGATCGGCTCGTCTGTGCCTGTAGCACGCGCACGAGGTTGGCGTCGGTCATCGGCGTCAGCGGGTGCTCGCGCATGCCCGATTCGCTCAGCGGCTGTGAGCCCACGAACAGGTGGCCCTGGTAGACGGTGCGGCCGTTCTCGGGAAAGGCCGGGCAGGCGATCGTGAAATCGGCGCTCAGCGCCTGCATCAACGCGTCGGTCACCGGACCGATGTTGCCTTGCGGCGTGGAGTCGAAGGTCGAACAGTACTTGAAGTAAATCTGCCGCGCGCCCGCGCGGCGCAGGGCCTCGCACGAGCGCAGGCTGAGTGCGACGGCCTCCAGCGGCGCGATGGTCCGGGACTTGAGCGCCACCACCACCGCGTCGGCCCGCGGCAGCTCGCCTTCGGGTACGCCGAGCACCTGCACCGTGCGCATGCCGGCGCGCACCAGCATGCTGGCCACGTCGGTCGCGCCGGTGAAGTCGTCGGCGATCACGCCCAGGATCATGCGGCCCCCTGCTGGCGTGCCGGCAGCTCGAGGCCGGCCAGCTTTGCATAGAACTTCACCACCGCGGCATCGTCCTCGCTGCCCAGGCCCATGGCCGAGGTGGCCAGGTACAGCTGGTGCGCGGCGGCCGCCAGCGGCAACGGAAATTTCAGGCCGTGGGCGGCATCGAGCACGATGCCCAGGTCCTTGACGAAGATGTCGACCGCCGACAGCGGCGTGTAGTCGCCCTCGAGGATGTGCGGCACGCGGTTCTCGAACATCCAGCTCATGCCGGCGCTGTGGCAGATCACCTCGTAGAGCTGGCGCGGATCGGCCCCGGCTTTCATGCCCAGGGCCATGGCCTCGCACGCGGCGGCGATGTGCACACCCGCCAGGTGCTGGTTGACCAGCTTCACCGTCGAGCCGATGCCTGCACGATCGCCGAGGCAATAAACCTTGCCCGCAATGGCGGTGAGGGCGGCGTCCGCCGCGGCCATGGCTTCCGGACGGCCCGAGGCCATCACCGTCATGTCACCGGCGGCTGCCTTGCGTGCGCCGCCCGAGACCGGTGCATCCACGAAAAGGACTGCTGACTCGGCCAGCCGTGCTTCCCACCGGGGCGGCAGGGCCGGATCCACGGTGGCGGAGGCGATCACCACCGCACCGGGGCGCAGCCGTGGTGCCAGCCCCAGTTCGCCGAACAGGACATCCTCGGTCTGCTGCGCGTTGACCACCAGCAGCAGCACGGCATCGCAGTCGGCCAGCCCGCTCGCGCAGGCCACGGCCTCGCCGCCGGCCTGCTCGAAGGCGGCGCGTGCCTCGGGCCTCGGGTCGCAGCCCACGGTCCTCATGCCGCGGCGCAGGGCCGTGACGGCGGCACCCATGCCCATCGAGCCGAGGCCGACAACGCCCAACAGGGGGCCGAAGGTGCTGGCAGGGGATTCGGTGTTCATGTTGTAGCGGATGAGGGGGCGCGCAGCAGCGCGTCGAGCGCGCGCCGGATGGGCGGGGACGCGTGTTCGAGCCGGTCGGCTGCGTTGACCATGTGTCGCATGGCCGTTTCTCGCGCCTGCAGGGTATCGCCCCGGATCACCGCCTCGGCGATGGCGTGGTGTTCGCGCCGTACCTGGGCCAGGTACGCACTGTCCAGCGCCTCGTTGGTGCGGGTGATGCGCATGGCGTCGCGCTGGTACTGTTCCAGAAAACCCAGCAGACGCTCGTAATGGGGGTTGTCGGTGGCACGGGCGATGCAGCGGTGGAACTGCAGGTCGGCCTCCACGCCCTCGGGGCCATTGGGCTGGCAGGACTCCAGATGCGCCAGCGCCGCGCGAATGGCATGTGCCTTGTCCGGCGTGATGCGTTGAGCCGCCAGGGCCGCGACGTCGGCTTCGAGTCCGCGCCGCACCTCGACCACCTGCAGCACCGACTCCATGGACGTCAGCACGCTCGGATCGAAGGCCAGTGCGCGCGCCTGGTGGCGCGGGGCGACGAAGACGCCGGCGCCCTGACGCGAGGTCAGCATGCCGATGGACTTGAGCCGGCTCACGGCCTCGCGCACCACGGTGCGCGAGACACCGAACTGTTCGGCCAGTTGCTGCTCGGTCGGCAAGCGTTGGTCGGGTGCCAGCTCGCCGGACTCGATGCGTTGCATCAGCCAAGCCGCCAACTGATCCGTCAGGCGCTGCGGCGCCTGCAACAGATCGGTGGGACTGATGCCCGGGCTGGCCTGGATGGCTCGACTCATATGGTTATCGTACAAATCGGACCCGGTGCCGATACAGGGGGTTTTCCCTGCGCCCGTGCTGGCCTGCCGATCCGGGTGAGCCGTGTGCGGCTCGCTCAGGTGTCGTCCCGGTACTCGAGCTCGAACAGTGGCACGTCCACCCGCCGGCTCAGCCACAGGCCGCCGCCCATGTCGCGGAAGTACCGCGACAGGCCACGCCGGTACAGCGATGCCCGATGCCGGTACAGGCTGGGATCGGTGCGCTCGTCGTCGATGATGTCGCGCTCGTAGTCTTCGCGCGTCGCGGCTTCGAGGTACAGCGCGCCCCGGCACAGGATGCCCAGGTTGTCCAGGGCCTGCTGCAGCCCGGTGCGGTCCAGATACGGCAGCACGCCCTGGCAGATGACGAGATCGAAGGGCTGACCGGCGGTGTAGTCGGTGACCGAGCCGCGTTCCCAGCCGTAGCGCTCGCACAGGTAGGCGCTGAACTCCACGCCGTGGTAATCGGCCGTGGGAAAGTGCCGCGCCAGTTGCTCGCGCCACAGGCCGATGCCGCAACCCATGTCGAGCACCCGGTGCACGGGCACGCGCAGGTACTTCAGGTAGGCCGACACGAAATCCGCCAGCCGGCCCACATGTCCCGGGTCCACCACGCGCGTCTTCGGATCGAAGTAGTAGCGCTGGTAGTAGGCCTCGTCGAAATGTGTCTGGCGGCTGGCGGAAGGGGTCGTCATGCACCCGACCTTAACCTATGGCCCGGGTGGTCAGGCCAGGGGCAGCAGCGGCACGATCAGCAGGGCCACGATGTTGATGATCTTGATCAGCGGGTTGACCGCCGGGCCGGCTGTGTCCTTGTAGGGGTCGCCCACGGTGTCGCCGGTCACGGCGGCCTTGTGCGCCTCCGATCCCTTGCCGCCGTGGTTGCCGTCCTCGATGTACTTCTTGGCGTTGTCCCAGGCACCGCCGCCGGTGCACATGGAGATGGCGACGAACAGGCCGGTGACGATGGTGCCCATGAGCAGGCCGCCCAGCGCCTTGGGCCCGAGGAACACGCCCACCAGGATGGGCACGATCACGGGCAGCAGGCTGGGCACGATCATTTCCTTGATCGCGGCCGTGGTCAGCATGTCCACCGCCTTGCCGTATTCGGGCTTGGCCGTGCCCTCCATGATGCCGGCAATCTCCTTGAACTGGCGGCGCACCTCCACCACCACCGAACCGGCGGCGCGGCCCACGGCCTCCATCGCCATGGCACCGAACAGGTAGGGGATCATGCCGCCGATGAACAGGCCGATGATCACCATGGGGTCGGACAGATCGAAGCTGACCTGCGCGCCGTAGGTTTCCAGTTTGTGGGTGTAGTCGGCAAACAGCACCAGCGAGGCCAGGCCGGCCGAGCCGATCGCGTAGCCTTTGGTCACCGCCTTGGTGGTGTTGCCCACGGCATCCAGCGGATCGGTGATGTCGCGCACGGCACTGGGCAGCTCGGCCATCTCGGCGATGCCGCCGGCGTTGTCGGTGATCGGGCCGTAGGCGTCCAGGGCCACCACGATGCCGGCCATGCTCAGCATGGACGTGGCCGCCACCGCGATGCCGTACAGGCCGGCCAGGGCGTAGGCCGCGACGATGGCCGCACAGACAAACAGCACCGGCCAGGCCGTGGAGCGCATCGACACCCCCAGGCCGGCAATGATGTTGGTGCCATGACCGGTGGTGGAAGCCTGCGCGATGTGGCGCACCGGGCTGTACTGGGTGCCGGTGTAGAACTCGGTGATCCACACCAGCAGCGCCGTCAGGCCCAGGCCGACCGCGCAGGCACCGAACAGGCGCACCTGGCTGCCACTGGCGGCGATGGCGTCGTCGGGAATGATCCAGGCGGTGACGAACCAGAACGCGATCAGCGACAGCACGCCCGCGATGGCCAGGCCCTTGTAGAGCGCGGGCATCACGTTCTTCATGCCCGGACTGGCCTTGACGAAAAAGCAGCCGATGATGGAGGCGATGATGGACACGCCACCGAGCACCAGCGGGTAGAGCACGGCCTGCGTCGGTGCGGCGGCGACCATGAGCGCACCCAGCACCATGGTGGCGATGAGCGTCACGGCGTAGGTTTCGAACAGGTCGGCCGCCATGCCGGCGCAGTCGCCCACGTTGTCACCCACGTTGTCGGCGATCACCGCCGGGTTGCGCGGGTCGTCCTCGGGGATGCCGGCCTCGACCTTGCCGACCAGGTCGGCGCCGACGTCGGCACCTTTGGTGAAGATGCCGCCGCCCAGACGCGCAAAAATCGAAATCAGGGAGGATCCGAAGGCAAAGCCGATCAGCGGATTGAGCGCCGGAGCCAGCTTGTCAGCGGCGATGGCGCCGACGTCGCCCGCGAGGAACCAGAAGAACCCGGCCACACCCAGCAGGCCCAGGCCGACCACCAGCATGCCGGTGATGGCGCCGCCGCGGAACGCCACCTGAAGGGCTGGTCCGATGCCCTGGGTGGCGGCCTGTGCGGTGCGCACATTGGCGCGCACCGAGATGTTCATGCCGATGAAGCCACAGGCTCCCGAGAGGACCGCCCCCAGCACGAAACCGATGGCCGTGGCACTGTCGAGAAAGACGCCGATGAGCACCGCCAGCACCACACCGACCATGCCGATGGTCTTGTACTGCCGGGCCAGGTAGGCCGCGGCGCCGGTCTGGATGGCTCCGGCGATCTCCTGCATGCGGGTGTTGCCCGCGTCCTGGGAAAGAATCCAACTGCGGGACCAGAAACCATAGATCACAGCCACCAGCCCGCACACCAGCGCAAATATCAGCGCAGTTTGACCAACCATAGATTTCTCCTGCTCCGTAACATTTGACTTGGAGGGGGCAACGCTCGAGAGGAAGGCCCCCGCTGCGTTGCTTCCTCGCGTCCGTCATGCATCCGTGGTGGATGGCGCAGGGCGATTGGCCAACGGTGCCAATGTAGCGGCAAAAGATTCGGCTGTGAACTGACCTGGATCAGCGAGTCAGGCTGGCATCAGTAAAATCGGGGTTAATCTGCGGCGCCGGCGATACATGCTGCGGCGCGTCAACCGCTGCGGCATCGTGCGCAAGCCGCAGCCGGCACGTCTTGTCCCGGACACACGATTTCCTCAACTCTCAAAGAAAACCCATGTCTCTTGACCACGTTACCCCGGGTGCGAAGGTGCCCGAAACGTTCAACGTCATCATCGAGATCTCGATGAATGGCGACCCGATCAAGTACGAAGTCGACAAGGACTCCGGCTGCATCTTCGTCGACCGCTTCATGAACACTGCCATGCACTATCCGACGAACTACGGGTACGTGCCCAAGACCATCGCCGGCGACGGCGATCCGGTGGACGTGCTGGTGATCACCCCCGTGCCGCTGCCCCCCGGCGTGGTCGTGCCCTGCCGTGCGCTGGGCATCCTGAAGATGGAAGACGAAAGCGGTGTGGACGGCAAGGTCGTGGCCGTGCCGACCGAGAAGATTCTGCCGCTGTACTCGCAATGGCAGAAGCTGGAAGACCTCAACCCGGTGCGCCTGAAGGCCATCGAGCACTTCTTCGAGCACTACAAGGATCTGGACCCCGGCAAGTGGGTCAAGGTGCTGGGCTGGGGCGACAAGGCCGAGGCCCACAAGGAAATCACCGACGGCATTGCCGCCTACGCCAAGGGGTAAGCCCGCCACCCCGATCCGCCGGCCGGTACGGTCCGGTGGCACAGGGCGCCCCGCCGCGTGCCAGAGGCAGCGCGGGGGCGCCCTTCTTTTTTATTCTTCGATCTCACCCCGGTACTCGATCTTGCCGCGCACGCGTGCCCTCGGGTGCATGTCGATCAGTTCGTCGTAACTGGCGTCGCCCAACAGCGTGGCCGAGCCGGTGATCTCCAGCGCCTTGCGGGCGATCACGGTGCCAACGACCTTGCCCTCGATGAACACGTAATCGGCCTCCAGCCGGGTGTTCTCGATGATGCCGGTGGCGCCTACGTGCAAGGTTCCACCGCTTTCGAAAGTGATGTTGCCATTGAGGCGGCCATCGACCTTGATGCCCTGGTCGCGGGTGGTGTGAAAGTTGCCGTCAAAGACCGAGCCCTCGGCAATCAGGCTGTTGATGGCGCTGAGGCGCTCGACCGGAACCAGGCGGGTGGGTGCAGGGGTGTCGTTGCTCATGTATCAGGGCTCCTGGCTGTGCAGCTGCTTGTCTGGATGAAATGTAAGAGGGGTGGAGGGTGTCGGTGCTGTCTCGGTCACGATCCGGCGCGGCCCGGAGGGCACGGTGCCGGCATGCCACAGGTAGACGCCAGTGGCGAGCAGCGCGCCGGCCACCAGCAGGTAGGGCAGGCTGCGCCACAGGTACCAGCCGGCCCAGCGCCACGCCAGGCGACGCCGGGCAACGGCCCGGTCGCGCCGCCAGCTGGCGGCCAGAGCCGCCTGCCGCACCGACTCGGTGTTGGGCAATGCGCCCTGGCGGGTACTGGTCGCTGACACCTCGACCGCCTGGGGCTCGCCTTGCATGAACCGTCGCTTTCGCTCGGACAGGGGTCAGCCATGGCGCCGGGCCGAGGGCACCCGCTCGAGCGTGGCGTTGAGGTCGGCACCGTTGACCTGGATGCGCCCATAGCGCACCAGGCCGTGCACGCTCGCCGAATCGTGCAGCGAGACTTCGCCTTCGCCCGAGTCCAGCAGACCGTCGGTATGGCCCATCACCGAAATCTTGTGCGCGGTGATGTCGCCCTTGACCCGGCCGGTTTCGGTCACGACGACCGATACCTGCACGCCCGGAGCCTGGGACAGGTTGCCGTCCACCTGGCCCGCTACGCTGCAAGGGCCGCGCAGGACGGCGTTGCCGATGAAGTGCAGGCCTTCAGCCAGCAGACTGCGTGCGAGGTGGGCTTCGGTCGCATCCAGTGCCGATCCTCCTGGCGAGACCTCGGTGGCGGCCAGCGTGGGCATCACCTGGGTCATGGCCGGCGGCATCGCGCGACCGACATCGACCTCGATGGCTTGCGGCAAGGCCTCAGCCGGCGCTTCGTTGATGCCCTCGTCGGTGCGGGCGGCGGCGTTCGTCTGGTTGTCGTCGTTCATGGCGGGGCTGGCGCTTGTGGATGGAGGGGGACGGTCGGGGCGGAAATGGCGGCGGGCTTTCATGGGTGGGCGAGCTCCGGTGTCTTACGCGGAAGGTGGCACCTCCCTGTGGCGCAATACCGGGAGCGTACCGTCAATTTTGAGGGTACGGAATGGGCCCTGCAGGTCGGCACCCTCGTACAGTTGCAGTCGCCGTGCCAGCAAGGAGCCGGCCGACACACCGCTGTGGGCCACGTACACGGTGCCCCGGCATTCGAGTTCGGTGTCGTGCAAGGTGCCGTCGGCGGCGCCCAGGCGGCCGAACAGATAGCAATCGCCGCTGACCACGATCCGGCCCCGGATCGTGCCGCCTTTCCAGACGATCAGGCGGCCATCGATGCTGATGCGTCCGGCCACTTCTCCCTGTACCAGCAGGCCGCCCTGGAACGCAAGCTGACCGTCCAGCCGGCTGCCGGCCGCCACCCGGTTCACCACCTGCATGGCGATCGGGTCGATCGTCAGCGTGTCCTGCTGTGGCTTCATTTCCATGGCGAGCTCGCCGTCAGCATCAGGACCAGACCGATCAGCAAGGCGACAAGCCCTGCCAGGGCGATGCCCAGGGCATGACGCTCCAGCCCGCGACGCAGGCGACCGGGACGCCGCCGGGGTTGCCCGGGCGAGTCCTGCATGTGATCCAGCACCAGCCAGTCGCGCCAGGCCTGGGCCAGGCGCTCCCCGGGGCCGGCCAGCGACACCTCCAGGCCGCCCGTGCGACTGACAGGCACCCGCTGGCGGCGGCCCAACACCACCGTGACGGGTGGTCCGACCACGGAGCGGGTGAAGAAGGCGTCGTTGTCGTCCATGCTGAAGCGGTTCGAACTGCAATCAAAAAAATACACGATGTGTGGCGCAAGGGCCGCCATGCGCGAGGTCAGGGTCGCCCATCACGGCTGTCGCCGGACCGGTCCGCACATGGAGTATCCGGCATCGTATTGTGCCCGTCTGTTTTCAGCGGTGAACGCTGCGCCAGATGCGCCATGTAGGCCTCGATCTGGCCAGCTTCCCGCGCCAGGTAGCGCTCGACGGCATCGGCAAACGCGGGGTGGGCCAGCCAATGGGCGCTGTGCGTGGGCACCGGCAGCAATGCCCGGGCCATCTTGTGCTCGCCTTGGGCACCGCCCTCGAAGCGTTGCCAGCCGTGCCGGATGCACCAGGCCAGGGGCTGGTAGTAGCAAACCTCGAAGTGCAGGCAGTCCACGCGCTCCAGCGCCCCCCAGTAGCGACCGTAGGCCACGCGCCGCACGGCGTCCAGGCCGATCAGGCTGCTGGCGATGGGCTGTCCGCCCCGCTCGGCGATGAACAGCAGCCAGTTCTCCGGCATGTCGGAGGCCATGCGGGCGAAGAAGTCGCGGCTCAGGTAAGGCGCGTTGCCGTGTTCCAGGTAGGTGCGCTCGTAGCAGCGGTAGAAAAAGTCCCAGTCGGCGGCGCTGATGGCCGGGCCCTGCGCATGACGCACCGTCACCCCCGCGTCGGCCACCTTGCGACGCTCCTGTCGGATCTTCTTGCGCTTGTCCTGCTGCAGGCTGGCCAGGAAGTGCTCGAAATCGGCAAAGGCAGCCGGCGCGCGGCGATCCGATGTCGGGTTGCTCCACACCGCATCGGCTTGCACGGGGGGAGGTGACCCGGGCGGGCGCTGATGCGTGGGGGCTTCATTGCGCCAGTGGAACTGGACGGTGTGGCGCTGCATCAGCCCGGCCTGTTCGCAGGCAGCCACATCGTGTGGCTGCAGGAACAGCAGATGCAGCGATGACAGCTGCCATGCCTGCGCCAGATCGATCAGGGCCTGTACCAGCGCGGCGCGTGCCCTGTCATCGCGGGCCAGCAGGCGAGCTCCCGGCACGGGAGTGAAGGGCACGGCCACCAGGCCCTTGGGGTAATAGCGCAGGCCGTGTTCCTCGTAGGCCCGGGCCCAGGCCCAGTCGAAAACGTACTCTCCGTACGAGTGCGCCTTCAGGTACAGGGGGCATGCCGCCTCCAGGGCGCCGTCCTGCCAAAGGGTGACGAAGCGGGGTGCCCAGCCCGTGGCCGGTGTGGCGCTGCCACTGTCATGCAAGGCGCTCAGATAGGCGTGACGCATGAACGGGCTGGGATCCGGCTCCTGGGCCAGCAACGCATCCCAGGCCTCGGCGGGCACTTCTGCCGGGTGCTCGAACACGCGGATCTGCCACGGTGGGGAAGGTGGAACGTGCGGGTTCATCGGCACCTCCGGGCCTACAGGGGAAACAGCCAAGGCAGCACCAGCACGCACGCGACCAGCACCAGGAGCGCAAAGGGCACGCCGATGCGCACGAAGTCCATGAAATGGTACTGGCCGGGGCCGAGCACCAGGGTGTTCACGGGCGATGACACCGGCGTCATGAAAGCCGCCGATGCGGCCAGGGCGACGGTCATGGCGAAGGGGTAGGGCGAGAGGCCGAGTTGCGTCGCCAGGCCCAGGCCAATGGGCGCCATCAGCACGGCCGTGGCCGTGTTGGAAATGAACAGCCCCACGGTCGCCGTGAGCACGAACAGCGCGGCCATCACCACCCGGGGGGAGCCCTGTCCGGTCAGGCCCAGCAGGGCCTGGACGACGCCGTCGATACCGCCGGTTTTCTGCAGCGCGATGGCGAAGGGCATCATGCCCACGATCAGGATCAGGCTTTGCCAGTGCAGACTGCGGTAGGCGCTGTCGGCATCGATGCAGCCGAAAGCCCCCATCAGCAGGCAACCGATCAATGCCGCGATCACATTGGGCACGGCACCGGAGATCATCAACCCCACGGTGACCGCCAGTGCCAGCAACGCCAGCGGTGCGCGGTCGGCGGCCGGGGCCACGGCGTCCAGTTCCGCCGGCAGGCTGAGGACCAGAAAGTCGTGCGCCTGGGTGTGCAGCAGGCGGATGCTTTTCCAGGAGCCGGCGATCAGCAGCGTATCGCCCAGACGCAGCTTTTCCTGCAGCAGCTTGTCCCGCAGCGATGCACCGCCGCGACGCAGACCCATCACGTTCAGGCCGCGCTGCGATCGCATGCGCAGCTCCAGGATGCTCTTGCCGATGAGCGTCGAGCCCGGCGGCACGGTCACCTCGGCCAGGCCGATTTCGGGAGAGAGATCGGTCAGATAGTTGTTGCGAAACCAGCGGTCCTGCAGGCGCATGTCGCGCAGGAAGTGTTCCAGCTCGTCCAGGCCATGGGTGAAGTCCACCAGCAGGATGTCGTTGGCGGCGATCTCGCGGTTGGCCGACGTCGTGAGCATGACGCGCCCGAGGGGCCTCTGCCGCTCGATGGCGATCACGTTGGCTCCATAGCGTGAGCGCAGTGCCAACTCGCCCAATGTCTTGCCGATCATCGGTGAACCCTGGGCCACCATCACGCGGCGGGCACGCTCAAGCAGTTCGTAGTCCTGGGCCAGTTCCCGCAACCTGCGGCGGCGGCGTCCATGCTGGGGCTGTGGCGCCTGCGAATCGGCCAGCCATCGGCGTGCCACCAGCATGTAGCCGACGCCCAGCACCAGCACGATCAGGCCCATGGGCGTGAAGTCGAAGAAACCGAAACCCGCGTGTCCGGCGCGCACCAGTTCACTGTTGACCACCAGGTTCGGTGGTGTGCCCACCAGCGTGAGCATGCCGCTCATCAGCCCGGCAAAGGCCAGCGGCATCATCAGCCGTCCCGACGTCGAGCCGATGCGCTCGGCCATGCTGAGCACCACGGGGATGAAGATGGCAACCACCGCGGTCGAGCTCATGACCGAACCGAGCAGGGCGACCGACACCATCAGCAGCACCAGCAGGCGCATCTCGCTCTTGCCGGCGTGCCGCACCAGCCATTCGCCTGTCCGATAGGCCACGCCGGTGCGCACCAGGCCCTCGCCGATGACGAAGAATGCGGCAATCAGGATCACGCTGGGCTCGCTGAAGCCCGCCAGCGCTTCCTCCACGCTCAAGGTTCCCCCGAGCACCAGTGCCACCAGTGCCACCAGCGCCACCATATCCATGCGCGGCCGGTTGGCGATGAAACAGGCCACGCAGATGGCCAGCAGGGCGAATACCCAGAGGGTGTCGACACTCATGAGCAGGGAACTGCAAACAACCAAAAAGGGAGACGGGGAAGGCTCGGGAGGCGGGTGGGCGGGAGGCCACCGATGCCGGTGGCTCCGCTGGTGCGCATCTTAGGACACCGGGCCTGCTCGCCGATAATCGTGACCCGGTCCCCTTTGTCCCAGCCGCGCTGTTTCCCTCCACCTTCAGCTCCACCATGTCCTTCGTCGTCCGTACCGCCCAACTCAATTTTGTGGTGGGTGATCTGCCGGGCAATGCCCGCCGCATTATCGAGGCCGCCCGCGATGCGCATCAGGCCGGTGTGTCCGTGCTGCTCACGCCGGAGCTGGCCCTGTGTGGCTATGCCGCCGAAGACCTGTTCCTGCGCCCGGCTTTCATCGACGCCTGTGACGAGGCGCTGCAGACCGTGGCGGCCGAAACCGCCGACCTGAGCGGCCTGCACATCGTCGTCGGTCACCCGGCCCGCATGGCGGCCGGCAAGCGCGAACGCAGCGTGTCGGTCGCGGGGCTGCACAACGCCGCGAGCGTGCTTTGCGAGGGCAAGGTGGTGGCACGCTACGCCAAGCGCGAGTTGCCCAACTACCAGGTATTCGACGAGCGGCGCTATTTCGTGCCCGGCAGCGAACCCTGCGTGTTCGACGTGCGCAGCCGCGAGGGCGAATCGATGCGCGTGGGCCTGCTCATCTGCGAGGACGCCTGGTTCGATGCGCCGGCAGCGGATGCCAAGGCGGCAGGGGCTGACGTCCTGGCCGTCATCAATGCCTCGCCCTTCCACGCCGGCAAGGGCGGCGAGCGCGAAGCCACCATGCGCGAGCGCGCACTGGCCACCGGCCTGCCACTGGTGTATGCCCACCTTGTGGGCGGGCAGGACGAAATCGTGTTCGAGGGCCGCAGCTTCGCGCTGGCGGCCGATGGGAGCCTGGCGGGCCGTGCCATCAGCTTCGAGGAGGCGCTGTTCGACGTCGGCTTCACGCGCGCGGGCGCGGGCTGGACCCTGCAGGCCGGCATCGACCGGCCGCACAGTCCCGAGGCCGACCTCTGGCATGCCCTGGTGCTGGGTGTGCGCGACTACATCGGCAAGAACGGCTTCCCCGGTGCCATTCTCGGCCTGTCGGGCGGCATCGACTCGGCCCTGGTGCTGGCCATTGCGGTCGACGCGCTGGGCAAGGACAAGGTGCGCGCGGTCATGATGCCTTCGCCCTACACGGCCGATATTTCCTGCATCGATGCGCGCGACATGGCCGCGCGCCTGGGCGTGCGCTACGACGAAATCGCCATCGCGCCCGAGTTCGAGGCCTTCAAGGCCTCGCTGGTGCCGTTGTTCGAGGGGCGGCCTGAGGACGCAACGGAGGAGAACCTGCAGGCCCGCATCCGCGGTACCCTGCTGATGGCGCTGTCCAACAAGTTCGGCCCGATCGTGCTCACCACCGGCAACAAGAGCGAGATGGCCACCGGGTACTGCACGCTGTACGGCGACATGGCCGGGGGCTTTGCCGTCATCAAGGACGTGGCCAAGACCACGGTGTTCAGGCTGGCCCGCTGGCGCAACGCGCACGACCCCTATGGCACCGGCACCAACCCGATCCCCGAGCGCATCATCACACGCCCACCCAGCGCCGAGCTGCGGCCCGATCAGGTAGATCAGGACAGCCTGCCGCCCTACGAGGTGCTCGATGACATCATCGAGCGCTACATGGAAAACGACCAGAGCCCGGCGAGCATCGTGGCCGATGGCTACGCCCAGGCCGATGTGGACAAGGTGGTCCGGCTGATCCGGATCAACGAGTACAAGCGCCGTCAGGCGCCGATTGGCATCCGCGTCACGCACCGCGGCTTCGGCAAGGACTGGCGCTACCCGATCACGAGCAAGTACCGGGCGTGAAACCGGCCGGTCGCGCGCTTCGGGAAAGCCACCTGAGTTGACTCGGACAGCGGGCCGCGCCCCGATGCGTGCGCGGCCCGCATGGTAAATTCACTGGGCAAGTCATCTCTGTTTTCCCCCGATCCGGAGCCATTCCATGAAACAAATCACCGCCGTCATCAAGCCGTTCAAGCTGGAGGAGGTGCGTGAAGCGCTGGCCGAACAGGGTGTGACCGGGCTGACGGTGACCGAGGTCAAGGGCTTCGGCCGCCAGAAGGGACACACCGAGCTGTACCGCGGCGCCGAATACGTGGTTGATTTTCTGCCCAAGGTCAAGATCGAGGTGGTGGTCAAGACCGATGATGTGGACCGTTGCGTTGACGCCATCATCCGCGCCGCCCACACCGGCAAGATCGGCGACGGCAAGATTTTCGTCACGCCGGTTGAGCGCGTGGTGCGCATCCGGACCGGTGAACTCGACGACCACGCGATCTAAATATTCTCCAGCCGGTCAGAGGGCGTCACGCCGGCGTCCTGCACCAGGGCCGGCAGCAGGCGCTGCCAGTCGCTGTCGATGCGGATGAGTTCCATCTGCCACGGGCCCATGAACTGCTGCTCCACGCTGGTCTGCAGGAAGCGGACCATGCCGTCGTAGTAGCCGCCCTGGTTGAGCAGGCCCACGGGTTTGTCGTGGTAGCCGAGCTGGCGCCAGGTCCAGACCTCGAAAAATTCCTCGAAGGTGCCGATGCCGCCCGGCAACGCCAGGAAGGCGTCGGCGAGCTCGGCCATCAGGCGCTTGCGCTCGTGCATGGTCTGCACCACGTGCAGTTCGGTGCAGTCGAGGTTGGCCATCTCCTTGTCCACCAGGGCCTGGGGGATGATGCCGATGACGGTCCCGCCAGCGGCCAGCGTGGCCTGGGCGACCAGCCCCATCAGGCCGTTGCGGCCGCCACCGTAGACCAGTTGGCCGCCATGGCTGCCGATCCAGTGGCCGATGTCTCGGGCAGCGGCGGCAAAGGAAGGGTCCACGCCCGGGCGGGAGCCGCAATAGACGCAGATGGAAAAGCTCGGTGGGCGGGTGCTCATGGTGCGGAGGATGTATTCGTCGTCACGCGGGGGTCAGGCCAGGCGGCTCCACAGGGCGGCCAGCCAGATGCCACCGCACACCAGCAGGCTCAGCAGCACCGCGGCGCTGCCCATGTCCTTGGCGCGCTTGGACAGCTCGTGCCATTCGGGGCCGATGCGGTCGATGGCGCTTTCGATGCCGGAGTTGAGCAGTTCAACCACCATCACCATCACCACCGAGCCGGCCAGCAGCGCCGTCTCGACCCAGGTGTGGCCCAGCCAGCAGGCCAGCGGCAGCAGGACCAGTGCGGCCATGGCCTCCTGGCGGAAGGCGCTCTCCTGCCAGCCGGCGCGCAGACCGGTCATCGAGTAGCCCAGGGCATGCCACAGGCGCTGCAGGCCGCGACGGCGCTTCTGGGCATCCACCGCCTCGCGTGCGCCGGAGGAAGAAGAGCGGGGCGCGGGTGTCATGGTGCCCACCAGCGTGGCTTTTTGCCCGGAACGACCGGCTCGGGCGGCTTGTGGTGGACCAGGCGCGTGCCGGCCAGTGCGTCGTGCAGAAACTGCCGCTGCGGATGAAAGCGGGCGAGGAGTGCCCAGACCGCTACCCAGCCCAGCGTGATCACCGCCAGCTCGCCACCGGGCAGGTGGTAGGCGCCGCCGGCGGCCAGCGGCGGCAGGAACCACAGCCACGCCAGCAGGTAACGCCACAGGGCGCGGGCCTGCGTCAGCGGGCGGCCGGCGCGGTCGACCACGCGGATGTGCCAGGTCTTCATGGCCAGGGTCTGCCCCTTGGACCAGAACCAGACGAAATAGATGCCGAACACCACGAACAGGAAGGCCTGCTGCATGTGCCGGTTGTCCAGCGCATGGCGGGTCTGGGTCAGGGTCGAGAACAGGTAGCCGGCGATGAAGACCACACCGAACAGCAGCATGCCTTCGTACAGCCAGCAGGCCATGCGGCGGGGAATCGGAGGAGCGATCAGGTCGGGCGCCGTGGCGGGGGCGGGGGCGGAAGTGGTCATCAACGGCGTCGTTCTTGGGTCTCGGATTGTCGCATTGCCGGGGAAGAGAATGGTCCGCCGGCGCGGGCGACGGACCGCGGCAGACAAAACATATGTTGCGGTGCGATAATAGCGACTGCAAATCATCAGGCAAACGGGTCAAGGTCCGGCGGGGTATGTGTCCGCCCATGGCCATTGGCCTCAAGTCCCGACACCGCTTCACAAGAGTGGGTGAAGGGGCACCCAAGGTTTTTCGTCAGAGAAATACCCGAAAGGTTGATCAAAATGGATATCTCCAAGGCCGAACTGGCCTCGACGGCCGCTGCTGCCGGCCAAGCTCCCGCTACCGAACAACTCATGGGCGCCGAAATCATGGTCCGCGCCCTGCAGGCCGAGGGTGTCAAGTACATCTGGGGCTACCCCGGTGGCGCTGTGCTCTACATCTACGACGCCCTGTACAAGCAGGACTCGATCCAGCACGTGCTCGTCCGCCACGAGCAGGCGGCCGTTCATGCCGCCGATGGCTATGCCCGTGCCACGGGCGACGTCGGCGTGGCGCTGGTGACATCCGGGCCTGGCGTGACGAACGCGGTCACCGGCATCGCCACGGCGTACACCGACAGCATCCCGATGGTGATCATCACCGGCCAGGTGCCCACCGCGGCCATCGGCTCGGATGCCTTCCAGGAATGTGACACGGTCGGCATCACCCGGCCGGTGGTCAAACACAACTTCCTGGTCAAGGACGTGCGCGAGATGGCCGACGTGATGAAGAAGGCCTTCCACATCGCCCGCACCGGCCGGCCCGGGCCGGTGGTGGTCGACATCCCCAAGGACGTGTCGTTCAACAAGGCGGCCTGGACGGGTTACCCCTCGTCGGTCGAGATGCGGTCCTACAACCCGGTGCGCAAAGGGCATGGCGGCCAGATCCGCAAGGCCCTGCAACTGCTGGTGAATGCCAAGCGTCCCTACATTTATACCGGCGGTGGCGTGTTGCTGGGCAATGCCGTACCCGAACTGCGCACCCTGGTCGACATGCTCGGTGTCCCGGTCACCCACACGCTGATGGGCCTGGGCGCATACCCGGCCACGGATCGCAAGTTCCTGGGCATGCTGGGCATGCATGGCACGATCGAGGCCAATCACGCGATGCAGAACTGCGATGTGCTGCTGGCCGTGGGTGCGCGCTTTGACGATCGCGTCATCGGCAACCCCAAGCACTTCGCTTCGGTGGAGCGCAAGATCATCCACATCGACATTGATCCGTCGAGCATCGCCAAGCGGGTCAAGGTGGACGTGCCCATCGTCGGCGACGTCAAGGACGTACTGACCGAGCTGATCAACATGATCCGCGAAAGCCAGGCGCGGCCCGACGAGAAGGCCCTGGCGGCCTGGTGGGACACCATCGAGGGCTGGCGTTCGCGCGATTGCCTGCGCTACGACCGGGCCAACACCGAGGTCATCAAGCCGCAGATGGTGGTGGAGACCCTGTGGAACCTGACCAAGGACGATGACTGCTACATCGCGTCCGATGTCGGTCAGCACCAGATGTTCGCCGCCCAGTTCTACCGTTTCAACGAACCTCGGCGCTGGATCAACTCGGGTGGCCTGGGCACGATGGGCGTGGGCCTGCCCTATGCCATGGGCATCAAGCTGGCCAGGCCCGATGCCGACTGCTGGTGCATCACCGGTGAGGGCTCGATCCAGATGAACATCCAGGAGCTGTCGACCTGCCAGCAGTACGGCACCGCGGTGAAGATCCTGGCGCTGAACAACCGCTACCTGGGCATGGTGCGCCAGTGGCAGGAGCTGATCTACCAGGGTCGCTACAGCCACAGCTACATGGACGCCTTGCCCAATTTCGTCAAGCTGGCCGAAGCCTACGGGCACGTCGGCATGCTGGTCGAACGTCCCGAGGATGTCGAGGCGGCCCTGCGTGAGGCCCGCGCCATCAAGGACCGTTGTGTCTTCATCGATGTCCGCACCGACCCGACCGAGAACGTCTGGCCGATGGTGGAGGCCGGCAAAGGCATCACCGAGATGCTGCTCGGCTCCGAGGAGCTCTGATTGTCGCCACTGCCTTCCCGACGGGCGGGCAGTCACTTCCCTGACGAATCTATTTGCAGCCAAGCCTGCGCATTACCGTGCGCAGGGGAGGGCTCAGAAAAGAGGAATCGAACATGAAACACATCATCGCTGTCCTGCTCGAGAACGAAGCCGGCGCACTGTCCCGGGTCGTCGGCCTGTTTTCGGCGCGCGGCTACAACATCGAGTCCCTGACCGTGGCGCCGACCGAGGACCCCAGCCTCTCGCGCATGACGATCCAGACCACCGGCTCGGACGACATCATCGAGCAGATCACCAAGCACCTGAACCGCCTGATCGAGGTCGTCAAGGTGGTGGACCTCACCGAAGGGGCCTACACCGAGCGCGAACTCATGCTGGTCAAGGTCCGGGCCGTCGGCAAGGAACGCGAGGAGATGAAGCGCATGGCCGACATCTTCCGCGGCCGCATCATCGATGTGACCGAGAAGAGCTACACCATCGAGCTGACGGGTGACCAGGCCAAGAACGATGCGTTCCTGAGCGCCATCGACCGCAGCGCCATCCTCGAAACCGTGCGCACGGGCGCTTGCGGCATCGGTCGCGGCGAACGCATTTTGCGGGTGTGACAAACCTGCCCGTTAACATTACAGGTTTTTTCAAAGTATCAACCGGAGCAACCTCATGAAAGTTTTCTACGACAAGGACTGTGACCTGAGCCTGATCAAGGGCAAGACGGTCGCGATCATCGGCTATGGCTCGCAAGGCCATGCCCATGCACAAAACCTCAACGACAGCGGCGTGAAGGTCGTGGTCGGCCTGCGCAAGGGCGGCGCCTCGTGGGACAAGGTCGGCAAGGCCGGCCTGACCGTGATGGAAGTCAACGATGCCGTCAAGGCTGCCGATGTGGTCATGATCCTGTTGCCCGACGAGCAGATCGCCGAGGTCTACAAGAACAACGTCGAACCCAACATCAAGCAGGGCGCGTCGCTGGCCTTCGCGCACGGCTTCAACGTGCACTACAACCAGGTCGTGCCCCGCGCCGATCTGGACGTCTGGATGGTGGCGCCCAAGGCCCCCGGCCACACCGTCCGCTCCACCTACAACCAGGGCGGCGGCGTGCCCCACCTGGTGGCCGTGCATCAGGACAAGTCCGGCAAGGCCCGTGACCTGGCCCTGTCCTATGCCATGGCCAATGGTGGCGGCAAGGCCGGCATCATCGAGACCAACTTCAAGGAAGAGACCGAGACCGACCTGTTCGGCGAGCAGGCCGTGCTGTGCGGCGGTGCGGTCGAACTGATCAAGATGGGTTACGAGACCCTGGTCGAGGCCGGCTACGCCCCTGAAATGGCCTACTTCGAGTGTCTGCACGAACTCAAGCTCATCGTGGACCTGATCTACGAAGGCGGCATTGCCAACATGAACTACTCGATCTCGAACAACGCCGAATTCGGCGAGTACGTGACCGGCCCGGAGGTGATCAACGAGCAGTCGCGCGCCGCCATGCGCAATGCCCTCAAGCGCATCCAGAACGGTGACTACGCCAAGATGTTCATCCAGGAAGGCCGCCTGAACTACCCGAGCATGACGGCACGCCGCCGCAACACCGCCGACCACAGCATCGAGGTGGTGGGTGCCCAACTGCGCGCCATGATGCCCTGGATCGCCAAGAACAAGCTGGTCGACCAGAGCCGCAACTGATGCGCCTCTCGCGCTGATGCCGGCAAGCCACCTTCGGGTGGCTTTCTTGTCATGGGCGCGGCCGGCGCTCGCGTACACTTGCTCACATGCAAGACGAGTCGTTCGAGAACAGCGCCGGCGATGCGCTGCCAAGCCGCTCCAAGAAAAAAGGCATCTACATGTTGCCCAACATGATCACGCTGGCGGCGCTGTTCGGTGGTTTCTACGCTGTGGTGATGGCCATGAACGGTCGTTACGACCTGGCCACGTCCGGCATTTTCGCGGCCATGGTGCTCGACAGTCTGGACGGGCGCGTGGCACGGCTGACGAACACGCAGAGCGCCTTCGGCGAGCAGATGGATTCGCTGGCCGACATGGTCTCTTTCGGGGCGGCCCCGGCCCTGATTGCCTACGAGTGGACGTTGCGCGATCTGGGCCGCTGGGGCTGGATCGCTGCTTTCGTCTACTGCGCCTGTGCCGCTCTGCGACTGGCGCGCTTCAACGTGAATACCGGTGTGGTGGACAAGCGCTACTTCCAGGGTCTGCCGTCGCCCGCGGCGGCGGCGCTCGTGGCCGGCTTCATCTGGCTCATGACCGATACCGAGGTGCCGGCCACCGACGTGACCTGGGTCATGTTCTGCCTGACGCTGTATGCGGGCCTGACCATGGTCACCAACGTGCCGTTCTACAGCTTCAAGGACCTGAGCCTCAAGAAGAGCGTGCCGTTCGCTGCCATCGTGCTGGTGGCCCTGGGTATCGCCGTCATCAACATCCATCCGCCCACCGTGCTGTTCGCCCTGTTCGTGCTGTACGGGTTTTCGGGCTATGCCGTCTATGGCTGGCGCAAGGCCAAGGGGCGCCCCACGAGCGTCATCAGCACCTCGACGGACGAGCCCGACGAACGCGGCCTGCATGAGTGAATCGATGCAGGAGGCGCGCAACCGTGCTATAGTGGCTCACATGCAAAACCTGTCGCTAGCCCTACTACTGATGTCCTGCGGGCAGGCAGAGTAGCGCGCGTCAGTCTCACCCTACTTGAACGGCCCGTATGCACCAGCAACGGGCCGTTTTCGTTTGCATGCAGGTTGCTGGTTGCCCCAAAAAACGCATTGGAACTGGAACCAGCAGCATGTTGAAGAACCCCGCCACCAAATACCGGGCTTTCACCCCCATCGGTCTGAAGGATCGCACCTGGCCGGATGCCACCATCACGCAGGCACCGATCTGGCTGTCGACCGACCTGAGGGACGGTAACCAGGCTCTGGTCGAGCCCATGGACATCGCACGCAAGGTGCGCATGTTCGAGACGCTGGTGGCGGTCGGCTTCAAGGAAATCGAGGTCGGCTTTCCCTCCGCCTCGCAGATCGAGTTCGATTTCGTGCGCAAGCTCATCGAGGAGAACCGCATCCCCGAGGACGTGACCATCCAGGTGCTGACGCAGGCGCGCGACCATTTGATCGAGCGCACCTTCGAGGCGGTCCAGGGCGCGCCGCGCGTGATCGTTCACCTGTACAACGCTGTGGCCCCTGTCATGCGCCGCGTGGTGCTGGGTCTGAACGAGGACGGCATCGTGGATCTGGCCGTGCGGCAGGCGCGCAAGTTCAAGGAAATGGCAGACAGCCGCCCCGGGACGCACTGGGTCTTTGAATATTCGCCCGAAATGTTCTCGGGCACGGAACTGGGCTTTTCCAAGCGCGTGGTCGATGCCGTCACGGCCGTGTGGGCGCCGACCCCGGATCACAAGTGCATCATCAATCTGCCGTCGACGGTGGAGCACTCCACGCCCAATATCTTCGCCGACATGATCGAGTGGATGCATCGCCACCTTGAGCGGCGCGACGCGATCGTCCTCTCCGTCCACCCCCACAACGACAGGGGCACCGGCACGGCAGCCGCCGAGCTGGCGCTGATGGCCGGCGCCGACCGGCTCGAGGGCTGCCTGTTTGGCAACGGCGAGCGCACGGGCAACCTCGACATCGTCAACGTGGCGCTCAACCTCTACACGCAAGGTGTTTCGCCGAATCTGGACTTTTCGAACATCGACGAGATCCGCGCCACGGTCGAGCACTGCAACCAGATCCCGGTGCACCCACGCCATCCCTATGTCGGCGATCTGGTCTACACCTCGTTCTCGGGCTCGCACCAGGACGCCATCAAGAAGGCATTCGCCGCGCACCGCGAAGGCGATATCTGGGACATGCCCTACCTGCCCATCGACCCGAATGACGTGGGCCGCAGCTACGAAGCGGTGATCCGCGTCAATAGCCAGTCGGGCAAGGGCGGCATCGCCTACCTGCTTGAAAGCGAATACGGCCTCAAGCTGCCGCGACGTCTGCAGATCGAGTTCAGCCAGGCCGTGCAGCGTGTGATGGACTGCGAAGGCAAGGAGCTGACGGCGGCCGACATCTGGGCCATCTTCCGCGACGAATACCGCCTGGATGGTCAGGCTGGCCTGGCACGGCGCGTGCAGGAGGTGGTAGGTCAGGGCGATGACGCCGTGACCGTGTTGCGCGGTGATCTTGTCTGGCAGGGCGCCACGCATGCCATCGAAGGCCGGGGCAACGGCCCGATCGACGCCTTCAGCCGTACGCTCACCGAACTGACCGGTCAGCCCGTGCGTGTCGTCGACTACCACCAGCACGCCATCGGCGCCGGCGCCGATGCGCGCTCGGTGGCCTACGTGGAGGTGCGTGTCGGCGACGCCCGCCCCCTGTTCGGCGTGGGCTCGGACGCGGACACCACGGCGGCCGCCCTCAAGGCGGTGCTGTCCGGCGCGATGCGCGCGCAGGCTGGCGCGCCTGCGCAAGAGGCACAATCTCAACCCGAAGCAGCAATGACCGAGGCCTGAGCCGCATCTGGGGCCAGGCACAGACCAGGAGCACACGATGACCGACAAACTGATCATTTTCGACACCACCCTGCGCGACGGCGAGCAATCGCCCGGCGCTTCCATGACCAAGGACGAGAAGCTGCGCATCGCACGCCAGCTCGAACGCCTGAAAGTGGACGTGATCGAGGCTGGCTTCGCGGCCAGCTCCAATGGCGACTTCGACTGCGTGCAGGCGATTGCCAACACGATCAAGGACTCGACCGTGTGCTCGCTGGCCCGTGCCAACGACCGCGACATCAGCCGCGCGGCCGAGGCGCTCAAGGGGGCCAACAGTGCCCGCATCCACACCTTCATCGCCACCAGCCCGCTGCACATGGAGAAGAAGCTGCGCATGACGCCGGAGCAGGTGCTGGAGCAGGCGCGGCAGTCGGTGCGCTTCGCGCGCAACCTGTGCGCCGACATCGAGTTCAGCCCGGAAGACGGCTACCGCAGCGAGATGGACTTCCTCTGCCGTGTGCTGGAAGTGGTCATCGCCGAGGGCGCCACCACCATCAACGTGCCCGATACCGTGGGCTACGCCATTCCCGAGCTGTACGGCAACTTCATCCGCACCCTGCGCGAGCGCATCCCGAACTCCGACAAGGCGATCTGGTCGGTGCACTGCCACAACGATCTGGGCATGGCCGTGGCCAATTCGCTGGCCGGCGTGAAGATCGGTGGTGCGCGTCAGGTCGAGTGCACCATCAACGGCCTGGGGGAACGCGCCGGCAACTGCTCGCTCGAGGAAGTGGTGATGGCGGTGAAGACGCGGCGCGACTACTTCGGGCTCGATGTGGGCATCGACACCACGCAGATCGTGCCGGCCAGCCGCATGGTCAGCCAGACCACCGGCTTCGTGGTGCAGCCCAACAAGGCCGTGGTGGGAGCCAATGCGTTCGCGCACGCCAGCGGCATTCACCAGGACGGCGTGCTCAAGGCGCGCGACACCTACGAGATCATGCGTGCCGAGGATGTGGGCTGGAGCGCCAACAAGATCGTGCTGGGCAAGCTCTCGGGTCGCAACGCGTTCAAGCAGCGCCTGCAGGAGCTGGGCATTGAAATGGAGTCGGAATCCGAGATCAACACGGCGTTTGCCAAGTTCAAGGAACTGGCCGATCGCAAGGCAGAGATCTTCGATGAGGACATTCTGGCCCTGTGCAGCGACGAGAGCGTGACTGCCGAGAAAGAACAGTACGGCCTGGTGTCGCTGGCCCAGCACAGCGAAACCGGCGAGCGGCCGCATGCCACGGTGGTGTTCACGGTCGATGGCAAGGAGTTCCGTGGGGAGGCACAGGGTAATGGCCCGGTCGATGCATCCCTCAAGGCGATCGAGTCCCACGTCAAAAGTGGTGCCGAGCTGGTGCTGTATTCGGTCAATGCCATCACCAGTGGCTCGACCGAGAGTCAGGGCGAGGTGACCGTGCGCCTGCAACTCGGCGGCAGGGTGGTCAACGGCGTGGGTGCCGACCCGGACATTGTGGTGGCATCGGCCAAGGCATATTTGAGCGCGCTCAACAAACTTCACAGCAAGGCTGAGCGTGTCGCAGCCCAGGGCTGAGTCATCCGCGTCCACCGCAAGTCCTTGAAAATCAAGGACTTGTGAAAGACTCATGCAGGGTTGCGATGAGTGATGCCCAATTTTGGGCATTTTTGTGATGGTCATCGAGGAATCATGAGCAAGTAATTGTTATTGCTTGTTTTTTGACAAATCTCTATACTTCGTTTCGGCGTGCAATAGAGGCTTCGAAGGTTCCCATGATGGTTCGCATTTCCGGCATGAAGAGCTTGTGTCGCCTGCTTCTGGCGGGTCTGGTGTCGCTGTCCATGTTGATGCCGGTCGTCGAGGCATCCGCCGCCCAGTCCGATCGCGCCAAGAAGGCTTCGACCACCAAGGTGGCCAAGAAGCCCAGCAAGGCCGCCCCCCAGAAGAAAAAGACCGCGTCGGCCAAGAAGCGGACGAAGACGGCCTCTGCCAGGAACCCCAAAAGCAAGCGTCAGGTGGCGAAGGCACCCGCGTCCGGGAGCGCGCGGATGGCCGCGGCACGGCAGGCCAGATCCGCCAAGTCTGGCTCGATCATGCGTGCCGCCATGCCGGCACGAGAAACCTTCGGCCAGCGCCTGGGACTGCGTGGCAGTGATGATCCGCTCTCCCTCAATTCCAGCGTCGCCCTGGTGGTCGACCAGGATACGAGCGAGGTGTTGTTCAGCAAGAACGAGTCGGCCGTACTGCCGATCGCCTCGCTGACCAAGCTGATGACGGGTTTGGTGGTTGTCGATGCCAACCTGCCGATGGACGAAGTGATCACCATCACGAGAGAGGATGTGGACACCTACAAGGGAAGCAGCTCACGTCTGGCCGTGGGCACGAGGCTCACCCGCGGCGAGCTGATGCACCTGGCGCTCATGTCCAGTGAGAACCGGGCGGCCCATGCACTGGGGCGCACCTTTCCGGGTGGCATGGACCATTTCGTGCGGCTGATGAATACCAAGGCACGCGAACTGGGCATGTACGACACCCGCTATGTCGAGCCGACCGGGCTGAAGAGTCAGAACCAGTCCAGTGCACGCGACCTGGCGACGCTCGTGTCGGTCGCCTACCAGCGGCCGCTGCTGCGCGAGCTCTCCACCTCGCCGGAGTACGAGCTCAACGTGGGACGCCGTGTGCTGCAGTACCGCAACTCCAACCGTCTGGTTCGCAACCCGGAATGGGACATCGGCTTGCAAAAGACCGGTTACATCTCCGAAGCAGGACGTTGTCTCGTCATGCAGGCCGAAGTGGCTGGTCGCAAGCTGATCATGGTGTTCCTGGATGCAGCGGGCACCATCAACCGCATGCAGGATGCCGAGCGCGTACGCCACTGGGTCGAAGCACAGCGTGCTGTGGAGCCTGCAGCCAGGCACGCCACCTACGCCCAGCCCCAGGGCTGAGGCGAGCAGGTGTTGCGTCAGCGTCGCTGAGCGGCGTCCCCGGAGTAACCCAGGGCCGCTGAAATTTCGGCGGCAGTGGCTTTGAGCTTGGGCAACCAGCTCTCGTCGATACGGTCGGCCGGCGCGGAAATGGACAGTCCAGCGACCAGCCGGGCCTGGTCGTCGTAGATGCCGGCAGCCATGCAGCGCACGCCGGTTTCAAGTTCCTCGTTGTCGCGTGCGACGCCCAGCAGGCGGCACTGCTGCAGCTCGCGCTCCAAGGCCGGTAGCTGCGTCAGGCTGTTGCGGGTATTGCCCACGAGCCCAGTACGTGCCGCATAGGTGCGCACGCGCTGCGGTTCGTCGGCGGCCAAAAAGAGCTTGCCCACGGATGTCAGGTGCAGCGGCGCACGTCCGCCGATGGCACGCACCACCTGCATGCCCGATCGTTCGCTGTAGGCACGCTCGACATAGACGATTTCGTCACCCTGGCGCACACTCAGGTTGACTGGTTGCTGGATCTGCTTGTGCAACTCGCGCATTGGTCCCAAAGCCGCATCGCGTACGTTCAAGCGAGCCTTGACGAGATTGCCCAGCTCCAGCAGGCGCATGCCCAGGCGGTAGCTGCCTGCCTCCGGACGGTCGACGAAGCGGCCGATGGTCAGGTCGTTGAGGATGCGGTG
>NZ_JAQVEJ010000014.1:0-2265 GCF_028698005.1 Hydrogenophaga sp. | reverse complement strand
AACTCGACCAGCCGGGAGTTGACCCGGCTTTGCAGCAGGAACTGGGTGTACTGGTCAATGCTGTCCTGGTCCATGCCACCGCCGGCGTGGCGGCTGCTCTGGTAGCGCAGGTAGAGCTGGTAGTGCTCGGGCACGAAGCACAGGGGCAGCACCCGTGTCTGCAGCATGGCGTGCTCACGCTGGCAGCGACGCTGTGTGCGGTTGGGTGCAAATCGCCCGACGGGGATGCGCAGCGGTATGCAGGCCTGGCAGCCGTCGCAGTAGGGCCGGTAGGTGAACATGCCGCTGCGCCGGAAGCCCAGAGCAACCAGCTCGGAATAAGCATCGCTGTGAATCAGGTGGCTGGGGGTGGCCACCTGCGAACGGGCGGACCGCCCGGCGATGTAACTGCACGGATAAGGCGCCGTGGCGTAGAACTGAAGCGCCTGGAATGGAAGGTCCTTGAGGTGCGTCACGCGGGTGCAGCGGGGCTGTCAAAGAGTTCCGTCCAGTATACGGGGTCGAAAGTCCAGATGGGAGCGGCCAGGCGTTGTGCCTGCCTGGACCGGCGAGAGAACTCGTCGCGGGCAATGGTGCAGGCGCCCATGGATCCAAGGTGGGGGGTTTCCTGCTGACAGTCGATCAGCGGCAGTCGGTGTGCCCGGCAGAAGGCCACCAGCGCGGCCAGTGCCATCTTGGACGCGTTGCTGCGCCGGTTGAACATCGATTCACCGAACACCATGCCCCCAAGGTTGATGCAGTACAGGCCACCGACCAGTTCACCATCGATCCAGGTTTCGACACTGTGCGCAATGCCGGCCCGGTGAAGCCGGACATAGGCGTCGATCATGGGCGGCAGGATCCAGGTACCGCTCTGGCCGTTGCGTGGTGTGTGGGCGCAGGCCCGGATCACGCGCCCGAAGTGGTGGTCCATCCGGATGTGCAGCCGCTGTTGTCTCAGCAGTGCCCGCATCTCCTTGGCCAGGGAATGGTGCAGACGGAAACGCCAGGGATCCAGCACCATGCGCGGGTCGGTGCTCCACCACAGCACGGGCTGACCCGCGCTGTACCAGGGAAAAATGCCCTGCGAATAGGCGCTGATGAGCGTCGGGACATCGAGTGTGCCGCCGGCCGCGAGCAGGCCTGGTGCGGGATCGCCCGCGCCCCAGGCTTCATGGATCGGTGGAAAGGGCTGTCCGGGCTCCAGCCAGGGCAGGGGGCGGGTCGGGGGCGGCTGGGTCATGCGCGTCGGGTGAGGCAGTCCCGGGGCCGCTTCAGCGGCGCACCGGCTGGTGGCGGCGGAACAGGGCAGTGTGTGCCAGCAAGGCCAGCGCAACGCCGCTCATGTCGGCCAGCCAGTCGAGCACATCACCGGTGCGCCAGCCGCTGGCGGCCTGTGCGATCTCAATGCCCGCACCGTACGCCCCCATGACCATGGCCCAGCGCCAGGCGGACATGCCGTAGGCAAGCAGGCCGAAACCGGTCAGCACGAGGAAGCCAGCGGCGTGCTGGGCCTTGTCCCAGATATTGAAGACCTGGGGTGGCAGTTGCTCCGTCGGCATGAGAGAAGCGGTGGTGACGAGGGCCAGCAATGACCAGAAGCTCAGTCGCCAGAAATTGCGGGGCATGGTGGCGTGCACAAGGGTCGAAGTGAATGCGCCAATTGGATCAGAAGAGGCCGAAGGATGGAACCTGGTCAACCGGTTCGTGCCCATGGCGGCCTGCAGGACCGCTCCTATCCCATCGGCCCGCTGGTCAAGGCGGTCATCCTCGGGGCGGGCGACGCATGGCGGCAGGCTCTAGTTCTTGACCAGGTATTCGCCATTGGCTTCATAAAACTGGTCTCTGCTTTTGCTGTTGCTGCGGCGAAGGCGCGCATTGAAGTGTCCGCTCGTGACACTGTTCTTGAGATCGTAGCGCTTGACCACCAGACGGACGGGCTGTTTGATGCCCTTGGAGCGGAAACTCATCGACACGTTCTCGCTTTGCGGCGTCCCCTCGTGCGCGACGAATCCCAGCGTGAACTCGGACACACTGGAAGATTCAGTGAACTCGCCCGCGCCGGCAGGCTCCGTGCCGAGCACCACTGTCTTTAGCAGGTGCTTGCCGTCTTCGGAGCGCACGCCGCGCTGTTGCTTGAGCATGAGGCTGAACATGCGGTCGCTCATGTACAAGCGCAGGTGGTCGCCGCCTCCTGGCACGACAAAGCTCACGGGTCCACCGAAAGCGGGACCGTCGATGGTGAAGCGCAGCCCCTCCTTGTCGATGCCGGTGGCGCCCGCACTG
>NZ_JAQVEJ010000141.1 GCF_028698005.1 Hydrogenophaga sp. | reverse complement strand
TCCACGCCGAACAGGCCCAGGCCGCCGAGGTCGCCGGTCACGGCACGGGCGATCTGCTGGGCCGTGGCGATGGCGGCCGCGCTCATGCCCATGGGCTGCCAGCTCTCGACATAGTCACCGTTGACCTGCCGGTGGCCGATGGGTTCGCAGAAGTGCGTCTGGATCTGGCCGTCGGCGCCCCTGGCGCGCACCGTCAACAGGGTGATCTCGTAGTCGAAGTCGATGAAGCCCTCGACGATGACGCGACCGTGGCTGACGCGGCCGCCGGCCATGGCGTAGTCCCAGGCCCTGGCGACGTCGTCCGGGCCGTCGATCTTGCTCTGGCCCTTGCCGCTGCTGCTCATCACCGGCTTGACGATGCAGGGATAGCCGATGCCACCGTCGATGGCGGCCTGCAGCTCGGCCAGCGAGTCGCAGAAGCGGTAGGGGCTGGTGGGCAGCCCCAGGGTCTCGGCGGCCAGGCGCCGGATACCCTCGCGGTCCATGGTCAGGCGCGCGGCGCGCGCCGTGGGGATCACGGTGACCACGCCGGCCGCCTCCAGCGCCTGCAGCACGGGCGTGGCGATGGCCTCGATCTCGGGCACCACCAGCGCGGGCTTCTCGGCCTCGATCAGCGCGCGCAGCTGGTCCGGATCGCTCATGGTGATGGTGCGCGCATGGTGCGCCACCTGCTGGCCGGGCGCATTCTCGTAGCGGTCCACGGCGATGGTCTCCACGCCCAGGCGCTGCAGCGCGATGATCACTTCCTTGCCGAGTTCGCCGCTGCCCAGCAGCATGACGCGGGTGGCCGAGGGGGACAGGGGGGTGCCGAGCGTGGTCATGGTCGTACGAGGAGACAAAGGTGGAGAAAGGGGGTGACGAGGATCACGGCAAGGCATCGCCCATGGCCTCGCCCAGCCGCACCGGACGCGCAGGGGCCCAGTCGGTGTTGAAGCGGATGGTGTCGCGCGGCCAGAGCATCACGACGGTGGAGCCGAGCAGGAAGCGGCCCATCTCGGCACCCTGCGCCAGCACCTGCGGCTGCCCGTCATCGTAGGTCCATTCGCGGATACGGCCCGGCCGGGGCGGGTTGACCACGCCGTGCCAGGTGGTGGCCATGCTGCCCACGATGGTCGCGCCCACCAGCACCAGCACGAAGGGCCGGACGTCGCTGCCCGTGCCATGCGGCACGTCGAACACGCAGACCACGCGCTCGTTGCGCGCGAACAGGCCTGGCACGCCCTGCGCCGTCACCGGGTTGACCGAGAACAGCTCACCCGGCACGTGGATCATGCGCCGCAGCCGTCCTTCGCAGGGCATGTGGATGCGGTGGTAGTCGCGCGGGCTCAGGTAGATGGTGGCGAAAGCGCCGTCATCGAACCGGGCGGCGAGTCCGGCGTCACCGCCCACCAGCGCACGCGTGCTGTAGTGGTGCCCCTTGGCCTGGAAGATCTGGTCGCGTGCAATGGCACCGAACTGGCTGATCGCGCCGTCCACCGGGCAGACGAAATCGGCGTCGGCCAGCGGGCGCGCGCCGGGCCTGAGCGCCCGGGTGAAGAATTCATTGAAGCTGCGGTACTGGCGGATGTCGGCCTGCGCCGCCTCGGCCATGTTCACCTGATACCGGCGGATGAAACGTGCAATCAGCGCCTGCGTCATCCGGCCGCCCTCGGCACGGGCCACACGTCCGGCGAGCTCGGTCAGGGCGCGTTTGGGCAGCAGGTGTTGCAAAACGACGAAGGGTGACATCGGCTCGGACGGCGGGTGGCCCGGGAGACACCCGGGTGAGGTTGCGTTGCAGCAATTGTAGAGGGGGGCCCGGGCAGCGCGGCCGCCTCCCCACAGGCACAATCTCGCCATGACGTCTCCTCTGTTCAGCGCCGAACACCTGGGCAAGCGATTTGGCGGACAGCCCGTGGTCGACGACCTGTCCTTCGCCATCGCGCCCGGCGAGTGCCTGGGCGTGATCGGCCCCAACGGCGCCGGCAAGACCACCACCATCCGCATGTGCCTGGGCCTGACGGCGCCCGACACCGGCCGCGTGCACGCCTTTGGCCACGAGATGCCGCGCGATGCGCTGGCCATCAAGGCACGGCTGGGGGTGGTCAGCCAGATGGACACGCTGGACCCGGATTTCGACTGCGCCGAGAACCTGCTGGTCTATGGCCGCTACTTCGGCCTGAGAGACCAGGACATCCGCGCACGCATCCCGCACCTGCTGGAGTTTGCCGCCCTGTCGCACAAGGCGCGGGCCAAGCCCGGCGAGCTCTCGGGCGGCATGAAGCGGCGCCTGTCGCTGGCCCGCGCCCTGGTCAACGACCCGGACCTGCTGTTGCTGGACGAGCCCACCACCGGTCTGGACCCGCAGGCCCGCCACCTGATGTGGGAACGCCTGCAGATGCTGCTGCAGCAAGGCAAGAGCATCCTGTTGACCACCCACTTCATGGACGAGGCCGAGCGCCTGTGCTCGCGCCTGCTGGTGCTGGACCACGGGCGCAAGATTGCCGAGGGACGGCCGCGCGAGCTGATCGCGCAACACCTGGAGCCCGAGGTGGTCGAGGTCTACGGCCCCGGTGCCCTGGCGCTGGCCGAAGCCCCGGCGCATGAAGGCCTGCGGGCACTGGCCGCCCGGGTCGAGGTGAGCGGTGAAACCGTGTTCTTCTACGTCCCCGATGCCCAGCCCCTGCTGCAGGCCCTGGCCCCCATGCACCCGTTGCGCACCCTGCACCGGCCCACCAACCTGGAAGACCTGTTCCTGAAGCTGACCGGACGCCAGATCCGGGAGGAAGGCTGATCATGAGCCCACCCGCATCCCCCTGGTCCATCCCCCGGCCATCCATGCGGTGGTGGCCGGTGTTCCTGCGCAACCTGCTGGTCTGGAAGAAGCTGGCCATTCCCAGCCTGGTGGGCAACATTGCCGAGCCGCTGATCTGGCTGGTGGCGTTCGGCTACGGCATGGGCGCGCTGGTCGGTCAGGTCAACATGGCCACACCGCAAGGCACCGTGGCCGTGCCCTACATCCTGTTCCTGGCCAGCGGCAGCATCTGCATGAGCGCCATGAACGCCGCCAGCTTCGAGGCGCTGTACTCGGCCTTCTCGCGCATGCATGTGCAGAAAACCTGGGACGGCATCATGAACGCGCCGGTGCGCCTGGACGACGTGGTGCTGGCCGAGATGCTGTGGGCGGCCTTCAAGGCCCTGTTCACCGTTACCGCCATCCTGGGTGTGATGCTCGCGCTGGGCATCAGCCACAGCCCGAAGCTGCTGCTGGCCTGGCCCGCCCTGTTGCTGGCAGGGATCACGTTCTCGTGCATTGCGCTGATCTTCAACGCGCTGGCCAAGGGCTACGACTTCTTCACCTACTACTTCACCCTGTTCCTGACCCCGATGATGTTCCTCTCCGGGGTCTTCTTTCCACGGGAACAGCTCCCCGGGGTGGTGCATGCCATCTCGGACTGGCTGCCGCTGACCAACGCCGTGGAGCTGGTGCGCCCGCTGTTCATGGACCAGTGGCCCAGCCAGGCGATGCGGCACATCGGCGTCCTGCTGGCCTACGCCCTGGGGGCCTTCTGGCTCGCGCTGGCCCTGACCCGGCGGCGCTTCGCACGCTGAGCGCCAGGCGTTCAGCGCAGCCGCGTCACGGCGTCGGCCCCTGGCGCAGCGCCTCGACGCTGGCCCGCACCACGCCCTGCACGCTGCCGCTGCCGGCAAAGCAGCGCCGCAGGTAGCTCGCGTGGTTGCCCACCGACCCTGCCGTGCGCTCCACCTCCTCCAGTGCGGCCTGCGATTCGAGCACATCGGCGTGGTGGGAGATCTTGCGCAGCGTGGCCAGCACGTCCTCGCGGATGCTGATCTGCTCGCGCGTCCTGGGGTTGACCATCATGCCGTCCAGGCCGAAGCGGCAGGCCTGGAAGCGGTTGTAGGTATAGACCAGGTAGTCGTCCTCCTCCGGCGGCGGCTCGTTGCGCTCCAGCAGATGGCGACACAGGGCCTGCAGGTAGCAGGCCAGCGCGGCCGCGCGCTCCACCGTCAGCGGCGTGTCGCACACGCGCAATTCGATGGTGCCGTATTCGGGCTTGGGCCGGATGTCCCAGTAAAAGTCCTTCATGGACTTGACCACGCCCGTGCTCTCCATCTTGGTGAAGTAGCCATTGGCGAACTCGTCCCAGCTCAGCACGAAGGGCGCGCGACCGCTGAGCGGGAACGCGAACACCGAGTTCAGGCGTGCCGAATCGAACAGGGTGTCCACCCCCTGCGAGAACGGCGACGAGGCCGACAGCGCGATGAAGTGCGGCACGTAGCGGTTGAGCGCGTGCAGCAGGAACAGCGCCTCGTCGGGCGAGGCACAGCCCACGTGCACATGCTGGCCGAAGACCGTGAACTGCTTGGCCAGATAGCCATACAGGCCCGACAACTCCTGGAAACGCGGTTTGGAGAAGATGCGCTGCTCGAACCAGCGCTGGAACGGGTGCGTGCCGCCGCCGGCGATCTCGATGTTGAGGCGATCGCACGCGGCCACCAGCGTGTCGCGGATCTGGCGCAACTGATCCAGCAACGGTCCGTGCATGGTCTGCACGTCGGTGGCGATTTCGATCATGCTCTGCGTCATCTCGGGTGTCACGACACCCGGGAAAGGCTTGCGCCGCAACAGCTCGAGCAGGTCGTTGGCCGAGCTGGACAGGTCGTAGTCGTAGCTGTTGACCAGTTGCAGCTCCAGCTCCACCCCCAGCGTCAGCGGTTCGGAGGCCTTGAAGGTTTCCAGTGGCATCGGCTCACTCCTTGGTCACATGGGTTTCGGCCGCGGCCATCAGGCTGCGCTGGGTCACCAGCGGGCCCAGCAGTTCCTGCAGCAGCATCATGGCCGCCATCACCGTCAGCACCTCGGTGGCCGGAGCGAAACCCAGGGAGCGGGTCTGCTCCAGCAGCACGATGGTGAACACCGACATCGGCGTGAGCGCCAGCCCGGCCAGCACCCCCTTGCGCTCGGTGCTGCCCGACAGCCGCGCCGCCGCCACGTTGCAGGCCACCTTCGAGGCGGCGCGCACCAGAATCAGCAGCAACGCCAGCCGCATGCCCGAGCCCACCTCGCTCCAGTCGAGCAGCGAGGCGATGTAGACGAAAAGGAAGACGCTCAGCAGGTCACCGGCCGTGCCGAAGCCGCGTTGCGCGTTGGTCAGGTGCACCCGCCGCTCGCGCGCCACGATGCCGAAGGCCAGTGCCGCCACCAGCGGCGAGATGCGCAGGCCGTAGGTCATGGTGGTCAGCAGCACGACCGACAGCGCGAACACCACCGTCACGCCACGCTCGGAGGTCTTCTGGCGCCGCAGCAGCCAGGGCATGAGCACCCCCAGCACGGCCCCCGCCAGGAACGAGGCCAGCAGCACGTGCACGCTGCCCAGCACGGCCCCGACCAGGTCGCCCGACTGGTTCAGGTGCCAGTAGCCCACCACCAGCTTGAGCAGCAGCACCGACACCATGCAGTTGATGGCGCACAGGTGCAGCACGCGCTCCGTCACCTGCCCGGTGCTGCGCATCTCGTTGGCCACGCGCACGATGCCCGCGGGCGATGCGGACACCGACAATGCGGCGATGATCAGGCGCATGTCGGTGGCCAGGCCGAACCACGAGCTGGCGTAGTACACCAGCACGAAGGTCAGGACCGATTCCAGCAGGCCCAGCACCAGCACCCAGGGGTTGTGGCGGAACCAGCGCAGGTTGATGCGGTAGCCGAGCTCGAACAGCACCAGCGACAGCGCCACGTTGGCCAGGAACGGCAACCCCGGCACGGCGTCGGTCAGACCCGGCAGGTTGATCAGGCTGCCCACCAGGCCCACCGCCACGTAGCTCGTCACGCGCGGCACGCGCCAGGCCTCGTACAGACGCTCGCCCAGGAACCAGGCCACCAGCAGGGCCAGGGGCCAGGCCATGGCCTGCATCAGAAACGGGTAGTCCGTCACCATGCTGCTTTCTCCACAAAGGGGCGGTCAGGCCGCGAAGCGGTTGCCCAGATCGCGCAGACCGAATTCGTCCAGGAGCTGGTCCAGGCGCTCACGCGCCCGCGCCGTCGTGCCCGGCCGTGGCGGCTCGCGCCGCCGGGCCAGGATCAGCTCGTTTTTCATCGAATGCTCCCAGCCTACCAGTTCCGTCACCGTGACCTCGTAACCGTGTGCCTCCAGGCGCAGGCAGCGCAGCACGTTGGTGATCTGGCTGCCCAGCTCGCGCGTGTGCAGCGGATGGCGCCACAGCTCGGCCAGCGGCGTGCGCGAGAGGTTCAGTGCCTTGTGCCGGCGCATGCTCGCCGCCACCTCGGCCTGGCAGCAGGGCACCAGCACCATGAAACGCGCCTGCCGTGTCAGGCCGAAGTCGATCGCGTCGTCGGTGGCCGTGTCGCAGGCATGCAGGGCCGTGACCACGTCGATGCGCTCGGGCAGGTCCGGATGCGCCATGGCCTGCTGCACCGTGGTGGCCAGGAAAGCCATCCGGTCGAACCCCAGTCGCCCGGCCAGGGCGCGCGAACGCTCCACCAGCTCGGCGCGCGCCTCGACGCCGTAGACATGGCCCTCGGCCCGCCCCTGGAAGAACAGGTCGTACAGCATGAAACCCAGATAGGACTTGCCGGCACCATGGTCGGCCAGGGTCACATCGCCGCGCTCGTCCAGCGCCTCCTGCAGCAGCGGTTCGATGAATTGCAGCAGGTGGTTGACCTGCTTGAGCTTGCGCCGGGTGTCCTGGTTCAGGCGGCCGTCGCGCGTGAGGATGTGCAACTCCTTGAGCAGCTCGATGGACTGCCCCGCGCGCAGTTCCGGCAGTTGCTCCTGCAGCGTGGGCGCGGGTCTTGGTTGTCGTTGGGATGTTTTCCTCATGCGGGCATCATACGGAAGCCGTGCCGGCGCGCCGGGCGCGGCGACAATGGCACCCATGCATGCCCATGATGATGCCGCCCCCGGGGCCGACGACCATCCCTACGACCGCCTGACCCCCGATGTCGTGCTCGACGCGCTGGCCAGCGTCGGCCTGTGGGCCGATGGCCGCCTCTCGGCACTGGGCAGTTACGAAAACCGTGTCTACCAGGCCGGTCTGGAAACCCCCGTCGAAGGCCACGCACAGGTGGTGGTCAAGTTCTACCGACCCCACCGCTGGCGCGACGACCAGATCCTCGAGGAACACGCTTTTGCGGCCGAACTCGCCGCCGCCGAGGTGCCGGTGGTGGCGCCGCTGGCGTTCGGTGGTGCGACCCTGCACGCATTCGGGGGCTTTCGCTTCGCGGTCTGCCCGCGACGCGGCGGACGCCGCCCCGAGCTGGAGGACCTGGACGTGCTCGAATGGATCGGCCGTTTCCTGGCCCGCCTGCACACCGTGGGCGCCGCCGCGCCCTTCGCGCACCGGCCCGCGCTCGATGCCAACACCTTCCTGCGCGAACCCCGGCAGTGGCTGCTCGAGCACGAGGCCATCGCGCCGGAGGTGCGTGCCGCCTGGACACGCGCCTGCGACGAGGCCCTCTCACTGATCGAGGCCCATGCCGTGCTGCGGGGTGACGACGGCCCGGGCGGCATCGCGCGCCTGCGCCTG
>NZ_JAQVEJ010000140.1 GCF_028698005.1 Hydrogenophaga sp. | reverse complement strand
CTTCTCGGTGACCAAGCGCCCGGCACGCAAAGGTCGCAACCCGCGCACGGGTGCTGAAATCAAGATCAAATCTGCCAAGGTGCCCAAGTTCCGCCCGGGCAAGGCACTCAAGGACGCGCTGAACTGACCACAGCGCGGCGCTGCACAACAACGGGGGTGCTTAGCTCAGTTGGTAGAGCGGCTCTCTTACACGGAGTAGGTCGGCGGTTCGAGCCCGTCAGCACCCACCACCCGGTTATCGCAGGAAACGAGGACTTGGAGCGATCCAAGTCCTTTTTTGTTGCTGTTGCCGCTCTCCTTGCCCCCCATCCGGCCAGCCTGCGCCTCAGTTCAGCGCCAGTGACAGCTGCGCCTGCGGCGCCCAGGTGTCGGCATCGTTGCCCGCTGAGCCGAGCCTCACGGCGCCCAGGAACAGCCGGTCCAGCGGCACGCCCCGGCTGGCCAGATGGTCGCGCACCGCCACGCCGCGCGCGACCGCGAGTGCATTCATGGCGTCGTCCGGCACGGTGATGTTCTCGACCAGCAAGGCCTCCATCTGCTCGACCGGAATGTCCTTGGCCAGCCCGATGACGTTGCGTGGTTTCTTGATGTCGGCGCGCCGGTAGATCTGCCGCAACAGCTCGGGGTACTCGGCTTCCTGCACCGGTCCCACCTGCGACGGGTTCTGCCCCGCACGAACGGCCTGGCGACGCTTTTCCGACTGCACCATGTGCCGCAGTTGCGCGCGCTTCCAGGCGGCCCGCTCGCGCTCCAGATCGGCCTGTCCCACCACCGTCATGCGCAGCCGCGGGCGGTCGATGAGCGCCTGCGCCACCTTGTCCAGCGATGCCCTGGCCGCGTCGTCGAGTGTGGCCAGACCGGGCGCGAACGCCACCACGTTCGCATCCGCGCCATCGCCATCGAGTGCGCTGGCCAGCAAGGAGAACGGCGCCGTGACGGCCTTGACGATCAGGTTGGTGATGGCCCGGATGATCAGGCCGCCGAGGCTGAACTCGGGGTCGTTGAGCGAGCCGCTGATGGGCAGGTCCACGTCGATCACGCCGCTGCGATCCGCCAGCAGCGCCGTGGCCAGTTTGACCGGCAGACTGGCCGGTGCGCCCTCGACCTGTTCGCCGAACTCGAGCTGGTTGAGCACCAGGCGGTTGCTGGCCGTGAGCTGGCCATCGGGCAGCACCTTGTATTGCACGTCCATGCTCATCTTGCCGCGCTCGATGCCATGGCCCGCGTACTTGACGGAGTAGGGCGAGAGGGCCGGCAGCTCCAGTCCGCGCACGTGTCCCTCAATGTCCAGCGCCAGTGGCTGGGCCAGCGGGTTGAGCTGGCCCGTGACCTCCAGTGCCGCCGTACCCTGCACCAGGCCCGACAGGCGGATGCCGGCCATGTCGGGTTGCGTCTGACCCTCGGGCACCTGCGACGAGAACGCGCTCAACTGACCGTTGAGCTCGGTGATGTCCGCCGAGTAGTTGGGTTTGATGAACCGGTCGGCAAAGGCCACGGTGCCGTTGCTCACCTCGACCGGGCCGAAGCGGATCACCGGCGAAGGCGAGGGGGATGGGCCGGCCTCGCTGTCAGAGGCGGTCGCGGATTCCCTGACCAGGTCCTGCAGATTCAGCCGGCCGCTTTCCTGCACCACGATGCGCGCGAAGAAGTCGCTCAGCGCCGTGCGCCGGATGTCCACCGACAGGGGTTGCCCGGGCTGCAGGCGCACGCCGATGCCTTGCAGGGCGAGCGATTTCCAGTTGAGCAGAGGCTCGGCAGTGGTGCCCGATGGCATCAGGCCGGAAGGCGCACCTCCGGCCTGCGCACGCGTGAGGGTGCGCGCGCGGAAGTCGTCCACCATCGCGTCACCCGTGACGCGCAGGTCGATGCCGCCCGCGGTGTCGCGCAGCGCCAGTTCGCCCTTGAAGCCGGTGTCGGCGCGGCGGACCTCCATGTTCAGCAATGAGGCCACATAGGGTTCCAGGGCGTGCAGTGGCAGACGGCTGGCACTGATCTTGGCCTGCACCGCCAGTGGCTGCAACGCGATCGTGCCGCCGGCCAACAGCCGTCCCGGGTCGGTACGGCCCGCGCCCATGCGGGCGCTGAAACGGAACGGCGAGGGCCGCGCCGCACGGCGGGCCAGGGGGGCCAGGCCTTTCACGTCGAGCGAAAGGTCCGACACCGAGAATGCCACGGGCGAGGCCGCCGCGTCGTCGCGCCAGCCCAGCGCCGCCTGGCGGATCAAGACTTCATCGAGCAGAACGTCCCATGTCTGGCCATGCCTGGCACTATCGGTGACCGGTGTTTCATCCCCTGCACCTGAGAGCCAGTGCTCATACATCCAGCGGCCCTGTGCATCGCGCGTCACCTGTACGCGCGCGCCATCGAGCCATACCTTGCCCACACGCACCTGCTGGCGGTCGATGCGCACCTCGGCATCGCTGATCTGCAGGGTCGCGAGCGTGGCGGTGGTCCTGGCCGGCAGCTTCACGAGTTGGGTGGCTGCGGCACAGTCCTGTTGGTCGGCACAGGCCAGTGTGCCCTGGCGCAGGTGCAAGTCGGCCACACGCACGACCAGCCCGGGCTCGCCCCATTGCACCTCGCCCTTGATGCCAAGCTGTCCGCCCAGACGCGGGCGCAGCGTCTGGGCGAGATAGGGGTGCAGACCGGTCACATCCAGGTCGTCCAGCGAGACGTCCACCTTGCCGTGGCTGCCCTTGGCCAGGCCCTTGAACGACAGCGCTGCCGGTTGTCCCGATGCATCCCGCGCGACGAGAATCTCGGCGCTGCCTTTGAACGGCAGCTCACCGGCCAATGGCCAGCGGACTTGCCTGGCGTCCAGGGTCAGACCGTCGAGGCGTGCCTGCGCTCCACCGGGAACACCCTGGTCGCTCCAGTTCACCTGGCCGGCGCTGATCGCCAGCTGGTCGACACGCACCTGCCAGTCAGTGCCCCTCATGTCGCTGCGTGACGCCTGTGCAGGAGACGAGGTGGTCAGTTGCGCCAGATTCAGCCGCCCCTGTGCGTCGCGGCCCAGGTGCAACCGGGGATTTTCAAGGGACACGCTGTCCGCATGAATGGATTGTTCCAGCGGTGCCAGATCGGTCAGCCGCACACGCAGGCCGTCAACCGCGATCAACTCGGCACTTTGCCGGTTCTTGAGCACCACCTGCCGCGCAGCCACGCCGCCCGAGATTTTCAGCCGCACCTTGGGCTGCTGCGTGAACGACAGGCGCAGGTCCAGGTCGAGTCGGCCCGATGACAGCGCCACCGGCAGGTCGGCCGGCAGATAGGCGGTGTACCGGGTCAGGTCCAGATCGTCCAGCTTCAGTCGGGCATCGGTCTGGTGGTCATCGGTGAAGGGTGTCGTCTCCGTCTGCGAGTCGAACGTGCTGCCGTCGAGCCGGAACGCCAGGTGCGGACGGACTTTCACCTCTCGCTGGGAGTCGAGGTTGGCGATGAAGGGCACGCTCAGCGTCAGGTTGTTGACCTCGTGCGTGCCGGAGCGGGGCTCGTCCCGGAACACGATCCGGCCGCCGCGCAGTTCGACGTTGTAGATCGCGAACCGGAGCGGACCGGACGAAGGCTCATCGGTGCCGCCGGAGAGCCGCTGCAGGATGTCGTCGAAGTCGTAGCGGCCCTCGCCCTGGTGTGTGACGGACAGCGACGGGTCGTCGATCTGCAGCGCATCGAGCACCGGGCCGAGCCGGAACACGGACTGCCAGGCAGCGTTGGCATGCAGACGCCGCACCTGCAGTTGCGGGGGGGCGCCATCGGGCCCGGCCACCGCCAGGTCGCGCAGTGTCAGCGCCAGGCTCCATGGGCGGAAGTCCACCTCGCCGACGGTGACGGACCGTCCCAGCCGGTCGCTGGCGACCTGCTGCAGTCCGTATTTCACCAGCGGTGGAATGCCCAGCCACGTCAGCAGCCAGGTCAGAAGGACGATGCCGATGGTCCATGTGGTGCGGCGCCTCCATCGGGAGTCTGGTCCCTTCGGCCACCACGCACGATGCTTTCGTTTTTGTTGGGCGCTGTCGTCCCGCATTCCGGTCATGGCGCGCATTGTGACGCAGGCCCTGTAAACGCTTCGTGCGCAGATGTAAGAGCGCCCAACTTTCGCCATGTCGCGCGTGACACGATGACGGTGCCCATGGCAGTTTCGCCACGCCGCACGAGCGCTTGAACCCGGTGGGGTCGCACCGCCTGCACAGAGGCCGACCGGGTAGAATGAACGGCCCCTTTTTTGGGCATCTGGCGGTTCTTCAGCCAGTCTGTTGCAGGATATTCACCGCATGTTCGAATCCATACGCAATCACAAGAAGTACCTGATGGGTTTCTTGCTGATTCTCATCATTCCTTCTTTCGTGCTGTTCGGCATTGAGGGCTACACACGCTTCAACGAGCAGGGCGAAACCGTCGCCAGCGTGGATGGGCACGACATCAGCAAGGCCGAGTGGGACCAGTTCCACCAGGCCGAAGTCCAGCGCCGCCAGCAGGAAATGCCGGGCCTGGACGTCAGGCTGCTGGACACCGAGCAGGCCCGCTTCGCCACGCTGGAGCGCATGGTGCGCGACCGCGTGGTGGCGCTGGCCGCCGACAAGATGCACCTGGTCACCAGCGACCAGAAACTGGCGCGCGAGTTGCAAGCCAACGAGCTGATTGCCTCGCTGCGCAAGCCGGACGGCACGCTCGATGTCGATGCCTACCGGCAATTGCTGGCCCGCCAGGGGATGAGCCCCGAGATGTTCGAAGCCCAGGTACGCGCCGAACTGTCGCGCCAGCAGGTGATCGACGGGCTGGCGGGCACCGCCTTCTCGCCGGCGGGGGTGGCCAACGTGACGCTCGACGCCTTCTTCCAGCGGCGCGAGGCGCGTGTGCGCTTCTTCCATGCCGCCGACTACACGGCCAAGGTGCAGCCCAGCGATGCCGATCTGGAGGCCTTCTACAAGAACAACGCCGCGCTGTTCCAGGCGCCCGAGCAGGTCGACGTCGAATACGTGCTGCTGGATGGCGCGGCCATCGCCAAGGACGTCACGCTCAACGAGGACGAACTGCGCCGGTACTACGATGAGAACGCGGCCCGCCTGGCAGGACCGGAGGAGCGGCGCGCCAGCCACATCCTGCTGACTTTCCCGAATGGTGCCAGCCAGGACGACAAGGAGCAGGTGCGTGCCAAGGCCCAGGCCCTGCTGGACAAGCTGCGCCAGAACCCGGCGAGCTTTGCCGAGTTGGCCAAGGCCGAATCGCAGGATCCGGGCTCCGCATCCAACGGGGGCGATCTCGACTACTTCGGCCGGGGCGCCATGGTCAAGCCCTTCGAGGACGCGGTGTTTTCCATGGCCAAGGGCGACATTTCCGACCTGGTCGAAAGCGAGTTCGGCTATCACATCATCACACTGACCGACATCCGGGCCCCCGAGCCACGCAGCTTCGAGGACATGCGCGCCACGCTCGAGGCCGACCTCAAGCGCCAGCAGGCCCAGAAACTGTTCAGCGAGCGCGCCGAAACCTTCAGCAACCTGGTGTACGAGCAGTCCGACACTTTCCAGCCCGTGGCGGACGCGTTCAAGCTGCCGGTGCAGACCTTCAAGGGCCTGACACGCGACGGCACGAGCCCCGATGCCGGCGCCCTGAATGACCCCCGTGTGCTCGAGGCCATCTTCGCGGCCAATGCCCTGGACAAGAAGCTCAACACCGAGGCCATCGACCTCGGCGGCAACCGGCTGGTGTCGGCCCGCGTCCTGAACCACCTGCCGGCACGCACCCGCCCGCTGGACGAGGTGCGCGACGATGTGCGTTCCCGCCTGGTGGCGCAACGCGCGGCCGAACTGGCCCAGGAAGACGGTGCGGCACAACTGGACGCGCTGCGCCAGGGCGGTGCCGACAAGTCGATGGGAGCGTTGCTGACGCTGTCGCGTGACCAGCCCGCGGATCTGCCGCGCGCGGTGCTGGATGCCGTGCTCAGCGCCGACCCGAAACAGTTGCCTGCCTGGCAGGGCGTCAAGCTCGGCGACCAGGGCTACGCCGTGGTCAAGGTCGAGCAGGTGCTGCCGCGTGCGCCGCGCGAGGAAGCGGCCAAGGCTGGCGAGGTCGGCCAATACAACCAGGGATGGGCCGCCGCCGAGGCGCAGGCCTACTACGAGTGGCTCAAGGACCGCTACAAGGTCAGGATTTTGGTCAAAGCACCACAACCTTGATGCCATGGCCTGAAGTTCAGGCTATAATCAAAGGCTCACGGTGGCTGTAGCTCAGTTGGTAGAGTCCAGGATTGTGATTCCTGTTGTCGTGGGTTCGAGCCCCATCAGCCACCCCAGATAAAGCAAGCACTTAGCCCGGTTTTCAGCCGGGCTTTGTCGTTTTCTCACCCTCGGAATTCCCACCGTGGGAATATTCGGCACCCAGCGCATCACGTTTGACCACCTTCATGCGGTCGTAAACGCTGGCCGTCTTGGCAGGGTTGGCGTGCAGATCGGGCAGCTCGCCCCGCTCCTCTTTGTGTCGGCTGACCTTGCCCACCGGCCTCAGGTGCAGCGACAGCGTGCGTCCATCGCTCTTTGGCCACTCCACCCGCTCCAACTGATCAGCCCTTCCAATACCCCAGCTTCTGCAGCGTCTTGCGATCCAGCATGCCCCCCCAGCGGCTCGTCATTGCAGACCTCAGCATAGGGGGCGGCGATCTTCCGTCCCCGGAAATCTCCGAAGAACCTGAAAATGCCCTGGCTGAATAGGTGTTGCCCAGGCCCATCAGGGCGATGGCCTGGCCCAGAGGGATGGCAAGGGAGGTGCGGTGGGGTGCCGCACGCGCCGTCAGGTGTAGCGCTTTTCCAGTGCGTCCCACTCGGGCTTGCCGACCAGGCGCTGGCGTTCGGCGAACGGGGTGACGAGGCCGCTGGATTCCTGCACCTCTTTTTCGTCGCGCAGCACGGTCAGCGCCTTCTGCATGCCGGCCACGGCGCCCTGCAGCGCGGCGTTGGCGTAGAGCACGATGCCGAAGCCCAGCCCGCCGAGCTGCTCGGCGTTGAAGATGGGCGTGCGGCCGCCGATCACCATGTTCATGAGCTGTGGCTTGGGCAGGCGCGAGGGCAGGGCGCGCACCTCTTCGGCCTTGGTCACCGCCTCGACGAACAGGATGTCGGCGCCGGCTTCGGCGAACTTGTGCGCGCGCTCCACGGCGGCCTCGAAGCCCTGCGTGGCGGCGGCATCGGTGCGGGCCATGACGAGCAGGTCGGCGTCGTGGCGGGCGTCGACGGCGGCCTTGATCTTGCTCACGGCTTCCTCGGTCGAGATGACGGCCTTGCCATCGAAGTGGCCGCAGCGCTTGGGCGCCACCTGGTCCTCGAACTGGATGCAGTCGGCGCCGGCGCGCTCCAGCGTGCGCACTGTATGGCGCACGTTCAGCGCATTGCCGAAGCCGGTGTCGGCATCGACCAGCAGCGGCACCTGCACCGCATCGCGGATACGCGCCGTGTGCTCGGCGATCTCGTGCAGGCCCATGAAGCCCTGATCGGGCATGCCGAACCACATGTTGGTGACACCGGCGCCGGTGACGTAGATGGCCTCGAAGCCGAGGCCTTCGACGACCTTGGCCGAGAGGGCATTGAAGGCGCCGGGAACGATGACGCCCCGGCGGGCCTCGATGAGGGCTTTGAGTTGTTTTCGGGTGGACATAGGGTGCTGCCTTCTCGGGTCAGAAACTGTCTTGGGGGACGCG
>NZ_JAQVEJ010000139.1 GCF_028698005.1 Hydrogenophaga sp. | reverse complement strand
TGGTGTCGCCCGCCAGCATCAGTTGCACCTGCTCCTCGGGGATGGGGCGGCGCGACATTTCGTAGAGCGCCTGCAGCACTTCCAGCGCCTGCTGGGCCTTGGCCTTCGGCCCCTCGATGCGAAACTGCTCGAACCGGTGCGCCACCTTGACCTGCAGCGCGGTCTCGATCAGGCGGATATGGCTGTCCATGGGGCCACACAGGTGGGCCATGCGCTCGTTGTCGGGCGGGGAGAAGGTGTGGCGGAGGATCAAACGGATAATCCCGAAAGACAAAGGACAATCCCCCAATGATAGGCAAACTCACCGGCATCCTGCTGGAAAAATCCCCGCCCCGGATCCTGATCGACTGCCATGGCGTCGGTTACGAGGTCGAGGTGCCCATGAGCACCTTCTACCACCTGCCCGCCAGCGGGGAGACGGTGTCGCTGCTGACGCACTTCGTGGTGCGCGAGGACGCGCAAATCCTCTACGGCTTCGGCAGCGCCGGCGAGCGCGAGGCCTTCCGCCAGCTCATCCGCATCAGCGGCGTCGGGCCGCGCACCGCGCTGGCGTTGCTCTCGGGCCTGTCGGTGGCCGAGCTGGCGCAGGCCGTGACGGCGCAGGAAAGCGGGCGCATCGTCAAGGTGCCGGGCATCGGCAAGAAGACCGCCGAGCGCCTGCTGCTCGAACTCAAGGGCAAGCTCGGCGCCGACCTGCCGCTGGCGGGCAGCGCCGCCGCGGCCGTGGGCGATGCCGCCAGCGACATCCAGCAGGCGCTGATGGCGCTGGGCTACAGCGAAAAGGACGCCGCCGCCGCCCTCAAGGCCCTGCCGGCGGGGGTGGGGGTGAGCGAGGGCATCAAGCTGGCGCTGAAGAATCTGGCCAAATAAGCACCTACCATGAGCATCCAGACCGACGATTTCGCCACCGCGCCGCGCGTGGTATCCGCGGCCGCCGCCTCGCCCCGGGAGGAGGCCATCGAACGCGCGCTGCGGCCCAAGCTGCTCGACGAGTACGTGGGGCAGCACAAGGTGCGCGAGCAGCTCGAGATCTTCATCGGCGCGGCGAAAAAACGCGGCGAGGCGCTCGACCATGTGCTGCTGTTCGGCCCGCCCGGCCTGGGCAAGACGACGCTGTCCCACATCATCGCGCAGGAACTGGGCGTGAACCTGCGCCAGACCAGTGGCCCGGTGCTGGAAAAACCCAAGGACCTGGCGGCGCTGCTGACCAATCTCGAGCCGAACGACGTGCTGTTCATCGACGAGATCCACCGCCTTTCGCCCGTGGTGGAGGAAATCCTTTACCCGGCGCTGGAGGATTACCAGATCGACATCATGATCGGCGAGGGGCCGGCGGCGCGCAGCATCAAGCTGGACCTGCAGCCGTTCACCCTGGTGGGCGCGACGACGCGCGCCGGCATGCTCACCAACCCGCTGCGCGACCGCTTCGGCATCGTGGCGCGGCTGGAGTTCTACACCCCCGCCGAGCTGCAGCGCATCGTCACGCGCAGTGCCGGCCTGCTGCAGGCACCCATCGATCCCGAGGGCGCGTTCGAGGTCGCGCGCCGCAGCCGCGGCACGCCCCGTATCGCCAACCGGCTGCTGCGCCGCGTGCGCGACTATGCCGACGTCAAGGGCAATGGGCGCATCACGGCGGCCATCGCGGGCAGCGCGCTGTCCATGCTCGACGTCGATCCGGAAGGCTTCGACCTGATGGACCGCAAGCTGCTGGAAGCGGTGATCCACCGCTTCGATGGCGGGCCGGTGGGGCTGGACAACATCGCCGCCAGCATTGGCGAGGAGCCGGGCACGATCGAGGACGTGATCGAACCGTACCTGATCCAGCAGGGCTACCTGCAGCGCACGCCGCGCGGGCGCACCGCGACGCTGGCGGCCTACCGGCACCTGGGGGTGGTGCCGCCGGCGGCCGAGGGTGGCCTGTTCGGAGGCGCGCCGTGATGGCCACCGCGGCGACGCCATCGCGCCGGGGCTGGTTCGCCCTGGCGGCACTCGGGCTGGTGCTGGCCGCTGCCCTGGCCCTCTGGCTGGCCAGGCGCGCACCGGTGGTGGACGCCGTGACGGTGCAGGCGGCACCGCTGGTGCGCACGCTGCAGCTCTCGGCCCGTGTGGCCACGCGCTCCAAGGTGGAGGTGGGCAGCACCCTGACCGGCCGGGTGGCACGGGTGTTGGTGGAAGAAGGCGCGCAGGTGCGCCAGGGAGATCTTCTGCTGCTGCTGGAGACGGCCGAGCTGGACGCCGCGCTGGCCCAGGCCACGGCGGCCGAGCGGCAGGCACAGGCCCTGCTGGCGGGCGTGCGCAGCACCGGACGCACGGCGGCATCCGCGGCCCTGGCCCAGGCCGAGGCCACCTGGCGCGCCGCCGCCGCCGAGCTGGCCCGGACCGAACAACTGGTGGCCCAGGGCTTCCTCAGTGCGGCCCGGCTGGACGAGGCCAGGCGCGCGGTGGCGGTGGCGCAGGCGCAGCGCGACAGTGCCCGGGCGCAGACCTTGTCGGTGGCCGATGCCGGGGCCGATCTGGCGCAGGCGCAGGCCCAGCTGGCGGTGGCGCAAGCCGCCAGCGCCGCGGCCCGGGCGCGCCGGGCGCAGGCCGAGGTGCGCGCGCCGGCCGATGCCCGGGTCCTCCTGCGCGAGGTCGAACCCGGCCAGATCGTGCAGCCGGGCCGCTCGCTCATGACACTGGCGCTGGCGGGGCCCACGCAACTGAGCGCGCAGGCCGACGAGCGCTTTCTCGAGCAGCTCAGGCCGGGCCAGCCCGCCGCCGTCGTGGCCGATGCGTTCCCCGGGCAGCGTTTCAGCGCCCGCGTGCTGTCGCTGGCGCCGGCGGTGGATGTGCAGCGCGGTGCCATCGAGGTCCTGTTTTCATTGGGCGACGATGCGCCGGACTTCCTGCGGGAAGACATGACCCTGTCGGTGGAGGTGGAGACCGGACGCCGCGCGCAGGCGCTGGTGCTGCCGCTGGCCGCGCTGCGCGCTGGCGCGCCGGCGGCGTCGGGTCAGCCGGCCACCGGCGCCCGCCTGCTGGTGCTGGCCGACGGCCGGGCCCAGGAGCGCACCGTCCGCCTGGGACTGCAGACGCTGGCCGCGGTCGAGGTACAGGAGGGACTGGCCGCGGGCGAGGTGGTCCTGCTCGGCGATGCCGTGCAGGCCGGGCAGCGCGTGCGGATCCGGCCCGTGGCGCTGTCCCTGACCCCGGTGGACGGGGCTGCCGCCGAGGACGCCGGCGCGGCCCTGACCCGCTCCATGGGGCGCTGAATGCCCATGACGGCCTGGCTTGGTTTCGAGACCCGGGTGGCCATGCGCTTTCTGCGCGAGGGCCGCATGCAGACCGTGCTGATCATGGTCGGGGTGGCGGCCGGGGTGGCGGTGATCGTCTACATCTCGGCCCTGATCAGCGGGTTGCAGGCCAACACCCTGGCCAAGACGCTGGGCGCGCAGGCGCACATCACCTTGCGCTCGCTGGAGGACACGGTGCTGCCGGCGGCCGAACGCGCGCCGGGCGAGCTGGCCCTGAGCGAGGCGCAGCCCCGTGCCCAGCGCCTGCGCTCGGTGCAGAACTGGCAGCCGCTGATGCGGCAACTGGAGCAACTGCCGGCGGTGGCGGGCGTCTCGCCGATGGTGGCCGGTGCGGGGCTGGCCCTGCGCGGCGAGGCCACGCAGTCGATCTCGCTGATGGGCGTCGATCTGGAGCGCTATGACCGCATCGTCGGGCTCGGCGCCAAGGTGGTCAGCGGCACGGCCCGGCTGGCGCCGGGCGAGGCCATCGTCGGGCGCGACCTGGCGGCCGATCTGGGCGTGCGCGTGGGCGACCGGTTCACGGTGCAGACCGCCGCCGCCACGGACACGGTGCGGGTGACGGCGCTGGTGGACCTGGGGGTCAGGGAGCTGAACCAGCGCACGGTGTTCGTGCCCCTGCGCGCGGCCCAGAGCCTGCTGGAGCTGCCCGGTGGCGCCACCACCATCGACCTGTCCCTGCACGATGTCTGGGCCGCGCAGGCCCTGGCCGACACCTTGCGCGAGCGCTTTCCCTACCAGGTGGAAAGCTGGCAGGAAAACAACGCGCAACTGCTGTCGGCGCTCAACGCGCAATCGGTCAGCACCAGCGTCATCCGTGCCGTGGTGCTGGTGGTGGTGGTGCTGGGCATCGCCAGCGTGCTGGTGGTGTCGGTGGTGCAAAAGAGCCGGGAGATCGGCATCCTGCGCGCCATGGGCGCCACCCGCGGACAGATCCTGCGGGTGTTCCTGCTGCAGGGGGCCGTGGTCGGCTCGGTCGGCTCGGTGGCGGGCCTGCTGCTGGCCGCGCTGCTCATCGCGCTGTTCACCACCCTGGTGCGCGGATCCGACGGACTGCCCCTGTTCAACATCACCCTGGAGCCGGTGCTGGCGCTGCAGGTGGCCCTGCTGGCGACGGTGTGTGGTGTGCTGGCCGCCATTGCGCCGGCCCGGCGTGCCGCGGCCATGGACCCGGCGCAGGCCATCCGTGCCTGAGCGGGCGCTCCCGACCATGACCGATACCGTCCGCCACCCCCCGGGCCCGCTGATCGAGATCGAGGGTCTGCGCAAGACCTACAACGCCGGGTTGCCCTCCGAGGTCGAGGTGCTGCACGGCCTCGCGTTGCGCGTGGACGCCGGCGAGTTCATCGCGCTGATGGGGCCCTCGGGCTCCGGCAAGAGCACGCTGCTCAACATCCTGGGCCTGCTCGAGCGCATGAGCGCCGGCAGCTACCGCCTGCAGGGCGAGCCGGTGCAGCATCTGGACGACACCGGGTTGACCCTGCGCCGGCGCCAGTCGCTGGGTTTCGTGTTCCAGTTCCACCACCTGCTGCCGGCCTTCAGCGCGCTGGAGAATGTGACCCTGCCGGCCCTCATGGCCGATGGCCGGGTGGGGCCCAGGCAACTGGCCCGTGCGCGCGAGCTGCTCGATGCCGTGGGGCTCGCGCACGCCATGCACCGGCGGCCGTCGGAGCTGTCGGGGGGCATGCAGCAACGGGTCGCCATTGCCCGCGCGCTGGTGATGTCACCGCCGCTGGTGCTCGCCGACGAACCCACGGGCAACCTCGACACGGCCTCCTCGGACGAGGTGTTCGGCCTGCTGCGGCGCATGCATGCCGAGCGGGGGGTGTCCTTTGTCGTGGTGACCCACGATCCCCGGCTGGCCGCGCGCTGCGACCGCCTCGTCGAACTGGTGGACGGCAAGATTGCGCACGATGGTCCGATCGTGGCCTGAGGGCCAGGACCCTCAGGTGCTGCGCTCGTCCAGGCTGCCGTCCTGCAGGTGGGCGGTGTCGGCCCAGCCCACCAGGCTCAGCCCCTCGGGGCTCCAGAGCAGACGGTTGACGGCGGTGTTGGGCAGCGTCCAGGTGCGGGGCGCCTGCAGGTCCTGCCGGGTGGCATCGCGGTAGAGGACGTCGAGCACGCCACCGTGCGTCACGATCAGGATCTGTTCGCCCGCATGGCGTGCCGCCAGTGTGTGCACGGTGGCGACGATGCGCTCGCGCAACTGCAGCAGCGATTCGCCGCCGCCAGGGGGGGTGAAGGCCGGATGCCGCTTGCGCCAGGCCAGTGCCTCGGCCGGGTGGCGCGTCTCGATCTCGGACCAGGTCAGGCCTTCCAGGCGGCCGAAACCCCGCTCGCGCAACCCCGGGTCGGTGTGCACGGCCAGCCCGTGGTGGACGGCCACCGCCTCGGCCGTGGCGCGGGCGCGGCGCAGGTCGCTGGCGTAGATGGCCACCAGGGTTTCATCGCGCAGGGCGGACGCCAGGCGCTGCGCCTGGGACTGGCCGTGGGCATTGAGCCCGATGTCGGTGTGGCCCTGGATGCGGGTGTCGCGGTTCCAGTCGGTTTCGCCGTGGCGCACGGCCAGGATGCGGGTGATCTGCACGGAGGGAGGGTCGGAGACGGGACGGTCCAACGGATGAAGAAAGACTACCGTGGCAGGTCGATGTTGACCTGGCGTACCCCCTGCGGGGGTGCCGGAAAGCCCGCCAGGGCGGCGCGGATCATGGCCTGCCACAGGCCCGGTGTGCTGTGCCAGCGGCTGTCGTGGGCGGCGCTGGTTTCGTAGGCCACCTGGCCGGTGGCGGCGTCGCGGATCACGATGGAAACCGCGCGCTGGTAGTAGGGCGTGGCGTCCCACCAGGGATCCAGGGGAAAGCCGAAGCGGGCACCGAAGCCGGGCCGGCCCCAGCCTCCGTAGACGCTGATGCCGGGCCAGTAGCCGCCGTGGGGCACCTCCCAGGGAGCGAACGGAGAACGTACGCTCTGCGCCTGCACTGTGACGCGCCAGCCCGGTGCCGCCTCGCCGGGGCCGGCCAGGTGCCAGCCCAGCGCGGCCAGTTCGTCGCGGGTCCATTGCTCCAGGTCGGTCTGGGCCTTGCCGACCTGACCCTGGTGCTGCGAGGGCAGGCGCTCGAACTGGTAGCGCTGGGGGGCGGCCGGTAGGCCCGAGCGTTCGTCCCAGCGGGCGAAGCTCTCGACCTGCGAATCGACGCGCAGCACCCCGGCGCAGCCGGCCAACAGGACGGCGGCGGCGAGCATGAGCGACACCAGCAGCGGGCGTCGGCGGGAGGTGGTGGCGGCAGATGGCATGGTCGGGCCTCCGGGTGCTCAGGTCACGGTGATCGGTATGACCCGGGGCGGTGCGGCTTCGTTCCCTTCGTCGCCGTCCTCGTCGCGCACGCGCGGTGGCGCCTCGATGGGCTCCTCGTCGAAGGTCTTGTCGCCGTCCTCGTCGGCCTCGCCGGTGGCGCGGATGGTCTCGAACGGATAGAGCGTGCGGTCCATCAGGTGGCTGGGCACCACGTGCTGCAGCGCGTGCAGCATGTTCTCCAGCCGCCCGGGGTACTGCTTGTCCCATTCGCGCAGCAGATTGCCCACCTGCTTGCGTTGCAGGTTTTCCTGGCTGCCGCAGAGTGTGCACGGGATGATGGGGAACTGGCGGTACTCGGCCCAGCGGATCAGGTCCTTCTCGGGCACGTAGGCCAGCGGCCGGATCACCATGAACTCGCCGTTGTCGCTGACCAGCTTGGCCGGCATGCCCTTGAGCTTGCCGCCGAAGAACATGTTCAGGAACAGCGTCTGCAGCATGTCGTCGCGGTGGTGGCCCAGCGCGATCTTGGTCGCCCCCAGCTCGCGCGCCACGCGGTACAGGATGCCGCGGCGCAGCCGGCTGCACAGGCTGCACATGGTCTTGCCCTCGGGGATCTTGTCCTTGACGATGGAGTAGGTGTCCTGCGTCTCGATGTGGAAGCGGATGCCCAGTTTGGAGAGGTAGGCGGGCAGCACGTCGGCCGGAAAGCCCGGCTGCTTCTGGTCGAGGTTGACCGCGATCAGCTCGAAGTTCACCGGCGCGCGCGCCTGCAGCTTCATCAGGATGTCGAGCAGGCCGTAGCTGTCCTTGCCGCCCGACAGGCAGACCATCACGCGGTCGCCTTCCTCGATCATGTTGTAGTCCACGATGGCGCGGCCGACCTCGCGGCACAGGCGCTTCTCGAGCTTGCGGTTTTCGAAGGCGAGTTTTTCGGGGGTCATGGTCATGTTGTCACGTCACCACTGGCCGCTTTCCATGCGGATGGCGACTTCACAGTCGTCGAAGATTTCCAGTTTGGCGATGCGCACGCGCACGCCGATCACGCCGGGCAGTTGCATCAGGCGCCGGGTCAGTTTGCCGATCAGGCTTTCCAGCAGGTTGACGTGATCGGCGGTGCACTCGTCGATGATGATCTGGCGCACCTTGCGGTAGTCGAGCACGTGGCCGATGTCGTCGTCCTTGGGCAGCAGCGGCTGCGTGCCCTGGTTGAGTTCGGCATCGACCTGGATCGGCTGCGGCGCCGTCTTTTCATGGTCGAGGATGCCCAGGTTGGCGTC
>NZ_JAQVEJ010000013.1 GCF_028698005.1 Hydrogenophaga sp. | reverse complement strand
TCCTTACTCTTCCAGAGGCCAGGGCAACTCGCTGGCCTTGAGCGGCGTGCCGATCGGCGCGGCGGCCTGCCCCTTCTGAACCGCCGCCATGTCCTGCGGGTTCGGGTACTGGTCCATGAGCAGGTAATCGAACACGCGCCGCGCGATGGGCGCGGCGTGCGCGGCACCGAAGCCCGCGTTTTCGACGACCACCGCCAGCGCCACCCTGGGCGCCTCCACCGGCGCGAAGGCCAGGTAGAGCGAGTGGTCTCGCTGGTGCTCCTCGAGCTTGCGCGCGTCGTAGCGCTCCTTCTGGCCGATGGTCACCGCCTGCGCCGTCCCGGTCTTGCCCCCGCTGGTGTAGCCGGCGCCGGCGAACACCCGCGCCGATGTCCCCTCGATCGTCACCGCGTGCATCGCATCAAGGATGACCGCGACGTTCTCCGGCTTGTACCCCAGGTTCACGGGCGGCTCCTGCGGCAGAGGAACGCGCTGGCGCGTCACCGCGTCCTCGGTGGCAATGGCCAGGTGCGGCTTGAAGCGATGCCCGCCATTGGCGATGGTGGCCATGGCCTGGGCCAGTTGCAGCATGGTGAAGTTGTTGTAGCCCTGCCCGATGCCCAGCGAAATCGTCTCACCACCGTACCAGCGCTGCTGCTCCGGCCGCTTGTAGGTGTTGCGTTTCCAGGCCTGGCTGGGCAGCACACCACGGACCTCGCCCCGCAGGTCCACGCCCGTGAGCTGGCCAAAGCCCAACGGCGCCATGAAGTCATGGATCGCATCCACCCCCATCTCGTTGGCCAGGGTGTAGTAGTAGACATTGCTCGACTTGATGATGGAGCGGCGCATGTCCACCGGCCCCAGCGCATGGCCCGAGCGGAAGGTGTGACCGCCAAAGGTCCACGAGCCACCGTCCTGGACGATCACCTGGGCCTGGCGGGTGCCCGTTTCCAGGGCCGCCAGCGCCATGAAGGGCTTGTACGTCGAGCCTGGTGGATAGGTGCCCCGCAAGGCGCGGTTGAGCAGCGGCTTGTCCACCGATTCGTTGAGCGCCTTCCAGCTCTCGACGTCGATGCCGTCGACGAACAGGTTGGGATCGAAGGTCGGCTTGGACACGAAGGCCAGCACCTCGCCGGTGCGCGGATCGATGGCCACCAGCGCGCCGCGGCGCTCGCCAAACAGGTCCTCAACCAGCTTTTGCAGGCGGATGTCGATCGACAGCACCACGGTGTCGCCCGGCATGGCCGGCGTGTGGGCCAGCGAACGCACCGCCCGCCCACCCGCCGAGGTCTCGACCCGCTCGAAGCCCGTCACGCCGTGCAGTTGCCGCTCGTAGCTTTGCTCGGCGCCGAGCTTGCCGATGTGCTCGGTGCCCCGGTAGTTGGCCTGCTCCTCCTCGGGCCATTCGTCCATCTGCTCCTTCTCGCGCTGGTTGATGCGCCCGATGTAGCCGATCACATGGCTGGCCACTTCGCCGTTCGGGTACTGGCGGAACAGGCGCGCGCGCACATCGACGCCGGGAAAGCGGTAGCGCTGTACCGCGAAACGCGCCACCTCCTCGTCGCTCAGACGGGCACGCAGCGGCAGCGAGTCGAAGCGCCTCGACTCTTCCATGAGCTTGCGAAAGCGCCGCCGGTCGCGTGGCGTGATCTCCACCAGCGTCGACAGCTCGTCGATGGTGGCTTCCAGATCCCGCACCTTCGAGGGCGTGATCTCCAGCGTATAGGCCGAGTAGTTCGACGCCAGCACGCGACCGTGGCGGTCGAGGATCTGGCCCCGGTTGGGCACCACGGGCAGCACCGCCGTGCGGTTGCTCTCGGCCTGCATCGCCAGCGACTCGTGCCGCAGTACCTGCAGGTACACCATGCGCGCGACGATCAGCCCGAACGCCACCAGCACGGCCAGCACCGCAGCGATGACCCGGATGCGGAACCGGGCCAGATCGGCTTCAACGTTCTTGAGTTCCGTCACGGCGCATCACACGGGAAAGACAACAGCGTTTCACCTCGGGGAACAGCGGCCCGCACAGCGGTGGAGCGTGGGGGCACCATGTCACAGGGGCCGGGTGGCGTCCGGATCCGGCGCACGCCGCTGCGGCGCCAGCAGCAGCACGCTGATCAGCGGCCACAACACCGACTCGACCACCGGCGCCAGCAAGTAAGCCCAGCCCGGGAAGCTCTCACCGGCCAACAGGCGCACCAGCAGGGACAACAGGTGCGCGACCACGAACAGCGGCAGCACCTGGATCGCCTGCTTGGGCAACGCGAACCACAGCAGCCGTCGGTGGATGGACACCGCCATGAAGCCCAGCACCGTGTAGGCCAGTGCGTGCTGGCCCAGCAGCGCACCCTGGTGCACGTCCATCGCCAGGCCAAAGATGAAGCCCACGCCCACGCCGATGCGCAGCGGCTGGTGCACACCCCAGAACACCAGCACCACGGCCAGCAGGTCGGGCATCCACGCCGCCCGGCCCCACAGGCCCATGTTCATCAGCATGTTCAGCATCAGCGCACCCAGCAGGGTGACCCAGATGAACACCGGATTGGCTGGCAGCAGCAGCTGCAGTCCCGGGCGCATGATCATGGCTGCCCACCTCCTGGATGCCCCGGCCCGGCCGCCGGCCGCGCAGCCCGCGCGCGCGCCGTGGCCTCCTCGGCGGGCCGCGGCGGCAATTGCGCATCCACCGGCGACAGCACCAGCACCTGCAGCACACCGTCGATGCGGGCCAGGGGCTCGCACAGGATGCGGTTGAAAGACGACTCGACCCGACGCTCCACCCGGGTCACGCGGGCCACCGGCAGACCGGCCGGATAGACCCCGTCCACACCGCTGGTGACCAGCAGATCCCCTTCGTCGATGTCGGCGCTGGACAGCGTGTAGCGCAGCTCCAGCCCGTCGCCCTTCTCGCCGGGCTGGCCAAAGGCCACATAACGCGCACCGGTGCGGGCATTGAGCACGGGAATGATCTGGTCCCGATCCACCAGCAGCGTCACCTCGGACACCAGCGGATAGACCCGCGTCACCTGGCCAAGCACGCCCTGGTCGTCGATGACCGGCGAGCCCGCCTCAATCCCATGGGCCAGCCCCTGGTCAATCATGACCTTGCGCGAGTACGGATCGGCCGCGTCGTACAGCACCTGGGCCCCGACCGAGCGCGTCTGCACGCGATCGTGCATCTGCAGCAGCGCCCGCAGGCGCTGGTTCTCCAGCATCAGCAGCTCCACCTGCTGGCTGCGCTCGGCCTGCACGGCCAGTTGGGCTCGCGCCAGCGCCTCGCCCTGCTGTGCCGCGTGCAGCGAGGTCAGGTAGCGGCCACCGCGACGCACCAGTTCCACCGGCTGCATCACCGTCCACTGCAAGGGATACAGCGCCGTCGCCAGCACCGTGCGCACGGGATGCATCACGTCAAAGCGCTGGTCGGCCACCATCAGGAACAGCGCCAGCGCGCTGCACACCACAAGCCGGGACAGGGCCGAGGGCCCCTGCTTGAAGAACGGGGGCGGCGTGCGGTCCAGCGTGCCCAGTGGCATGTCGTCTCTGGCCGGGTGGATGGATCAGGAAGGAACACCCACCGGCGCGCTCCCGGCCTTATTCGTTGGTGAAAATCGTGCCCAGGCGCTCCATGCGCTCCAGGGCCATGCCGCAGCCGCGCACCACGCAGGTCAGCGGCTCTTCGGCCACCAGCACCGGCAGGCCGGTTTCCTCGGCCAGCAGGCGGTCCAGGTCGCGCAACAGCGCGCCACCACCGGTCAGCATCATGCCGCGCTCGGCGATGTCGGCACCCAGCTCGGGAGGCGTGTGCTCCAGCCCCATCTTCACCGCCGAGACGATGTTGTTCAGCGGATCGGTCAGGGCTTCGAGGATTTCGTTGGAGCTGATGGTGAAGCTGCGCGGCACGCCTTCGGACAGGTTGCGGCCCTTGACCTCCATCTCCTTGACCTCGGAGCCCGGGAAGGCCGAACCGATTTCCTTCTTGATGGCCTCGGCCGTAGGCTCGCCGATCAGCATGCCGTAGTTGCGGCGGATGTAGGCGATGATGGCCTCGTCGAAGCGGTCACCACCCACGCGCACGCTGCCCTTGTAGACCATGCCGCCCAGGCTGATCACACCCACCTCGGTGGTGCCGCCGCCGATGTCGGCGACCATCGAACCCGACGCGTCGGACACCGGCAGGCCGGCGCCGATGGCCGCGGCCATGGGCTCCTCGATCAGGTAGACCTCGCTGGCGCCGGCGCCCAGGGCGGACTCGCGGATGGCCCGGCGCTCGACCTGGGTCGAGCCGCAGGGCACGCAGATGATGATGCGCGGGCTCGGCTTGAACATCGAGCGCGGGTGCACCATCTTGATGAACTGCTTGAGCATCTGCTCGGTGACCGTGAAATCGGCGATCACGCCGTCCTTCATCGGGCGGATGGCCTCGATGTTGCCGGGCACCTTGCCCAGCATGGCCTTGGCCTCATGGCCCACGGCCTGGATGGTCTTTTTGCCCTGGGGGCCGCCTTCGTGGCGGATGGAGACCACCGAGGGCTCGTCCAGCACAATGCCCCGTCCACGGACGTAGATCAGGGTGTTGGCGGTACCGAGGTCGATGGCCAAGTCGGTCGAGAATTGCCGACGAAACGCTTCAAACATGTTGCGAGGATACCGGTGAGGCATGCCCGGGGCGTCGCCCGGTCATCGCCGTGGGTGGGAATCAGGTGGCCAAGTGCTTGATTCGGCGGCAAAAAGCGCTTGCACGCGGGCATTGTCGCCAAACCACCGATAATACCGTATCCCCTGTGTATAACTGCCTGTAAACGGGGTCGATCTTCCCGATTTACAAGCCGTTGCCGGCGGTTTCCGACCACCGGTGGCGTCCGCCCCCCACCAACACACCCGTCCAACCGACCGTCATGTCCTTGCGTTCCTCCGACATCGACCGCATCGCCCATCTGGCACGGCTGCAAATGCCACCCGCCCAGGCCGAGCGCATGCGGACCCAGCTCAACGACTTCTTCGACATCGTCGAGCAGATGAAGGCCGTGGACACCACCGGTGTCGAGCCGCTGGCCCACCCCACCGCCGTGATCGATCATGTGGCCCTGCGCCTGCGCCCCGACGTGGCCTCCGAACCCAACCAGCGCGAAGCCAACCAGCAAAGCGCCCCCGCCGTCGAGCACGGCCTGTTCCTCGTGCCCAGGGTGATCGAATGAGCCGCAGCGACCTGCATGAGATGGGCGTGGCCGAGCTGGCCGCCGCCATCGCCGACAAGAGCACCTCCGCCGTCGAGGCCGCGCAGCACCTGCTGGCGCGCGCCAGGGCGCACGCGTCCCTGGGCGCCTACCTGGCGTTCAACGAGGAGGCGACCCTGGCCCAGGCCCGGGCGGCGGACGCACGCATCGCCGCCGGCGAGCGCGGCCCGCTTCTGGGCGTGCCCCTGGCGCACAAGGACATCTTCGTCACCCGGGACTTCCCCACCACCGCCGGCAGCAAGATGCTCGAGGGCTACCGCAGCCCCTTCGACGCCACGGTCGTGGCCAAGCTGGCCGAGGCGGGCACGGTGACCCTGGGCAAGCTCAACTGCGACGAGTTCGCCATGGGCGGCAGCAACGAAAACTCCGCCTACGGCGTGGCGCGCAACCCCTGGGACACCGCCCGCGTGCCCGGTGGCTCCTCGGGCGGCTCGGCCGTGGCCGTGGCCGCGCGCCTGGCGCCGGCGGTCACCGGCACCGACACCGGCGGCTCGATCCGCCAGCCCGCGAGCTTTTGCAACGTCACCGGCATCAAGCCCACCTACGGCCGCTGCTCGCGCTACGGCATGGTGGCCTTTGCCTCCAGCCTCGACCAGGCCGGCCCGATGGCGCGCAGCGCCGCCGACTGCGCCGCGCTGCTGTCCGTGATGGCCGGCCCCGACATCGACCGCGACTCCACCAGCCTGGACCACCCGGCCGAGGACTACACCCGGCTGCTGGGTCAGCCGCGCGAGGGCGCCCGTGCCGAGCGACCGCTGCAGGGCCTGCGCATCGGCCTGCCGCGCGAGTTCTTCGGCGCGGGCGTGGCCGCCGACGTGCAGGGCCCGGTGCGCGCCGCGCTGGCCGAGCTGGAAAAGCTCGGCGCCACGCTGGTGGACATCTCGCTGCCGCGCACCGAGCTGGCCATTCCGGTCTATTACATCATCGCCCCGGCCGAGGCCAGCTCCAACCTCAGCCGCTACGACGGCGTCAAGTTCGGCCACCGCGCCGCGCAGTACGACGACCTGATCGACATGTACAAGAAGTCGCGCAGCGAGGGCTTCGGGCCCGAGGTGCAGCGGCGCATCATGATCGGCACCTACGTGCTCTCGCACGGCTACTACGACGCCTACTACCTCAAGGCGCAGCAGATCCGGCGCCTGATCGCGCAGGACTTCCAGCAGGCCTTCACGCAGTGCGACCTGATCGCCGGGCCGGCCGCTCCCACGGTGGCCTGGAAGATCGGCGACAAGAGCGACGACCCGGTGGCCAACTACCTGGCCGACATCTTCACCCTGCCGGCCTCGCTGGCCGGCCTGCCCGGCATGAGCGTGCCCGCCGGTTTCGGCGACAGCGGCCTGCCCGTGGGCCTGCAGCTGATCGGCAACTACTTCCAGGAAGCCGCGCTGCTGCAGACCGCGCACGCCTTCCAGCAAGCCACCGACTGGCACACGAAGTCGCCGGAGGGCTTTTGAGATGAACCAGAAAGCCAAGCCAACCGCATCGCTGCTGGTGCACGGCTACGAGGTCGTGATCGGCTTCGAGACCCACGCCCAGCTCGCCACCCAGAGCAAAATCTTCAGCCGTGCGCCCACCGCCTTCGGCGCCGAGCCCAACACCCAGGCCTGCGCCGTGGACATGGCGCTGCCCGGCACGCTGCCGGTGATGAACCGGGAGGCCGTCGCCCACGCCATCCGCTTCGGCCTGGCCGTGGGCGCCCACGTGGCCGAGCACAGCGTGTTCGCGCGCAAGAACTACTTCTACCCCGACCTGCCCAAGGGCTACCAGATCAGCCAGTACGAGATCCCCGTCGTGCAGGGCGGCGAGGTGTCGTTCTATCTGGGCGACGAGAAGAAGACCGTGCGCCTGGTGCGCGCGCACCTGGAAGAGGATGCGGGCAAAAGCCTGCATGAGCAATTCCATGGCCAAAGCGGCATCGACCTCAACCGCGCCGGCACACCGCTGCTGGAGATCGTGACCGAGCCCGACATGCGCTCCACCGCCGAGGCCGTGGCCTACGCCAAGGAGCTGCACAAGATCGTCACCTGGATCGGCATCTGCGACGGCAACATGCAGGAAGGCTCGTTCCGCTGCGATGCCAACGTCTCGGTGCGCAAGCCGGGCGAGCCGCTGGGCACGCGGCGCGAGATCAAGAACCTGAACAGTTTCAAGTTCATGCAGCAGGCGATCGACTACGAGATCCGCTGGCAGATCGAGCAGCTGGAGGACGGCCACGCGATCGAGCAGGCCACGGTGCTGTTCGACCCCGACACGGGCGAGACGCGCGCCATGCGCACCAAGGAAGACGCGGCCGACTACCGCTACTTCCCCGACCCGGACCTGCCACCGCTGGTGATCGAGCGCGAGTGGGTCAGCGAGGTCCAGGCCGGCATGCCCGAACTGCCGCGCGCCATGGCGGATCGCCTGGTGACCGAGTACGGCCTGCCCGAGTACGACGCCACCACACTGACGCAAAGCCCGGCCATGGCCGCCTACTTCGAAGCCGCCGCCAGGGCCTCGGGCCAGGCCAAGCTGGCCAGCAACTGGATCATGGGCGAAGTCTCGCGCCGCCTCAACAGCGAGGAACGCGATATCGCCGACGCCCCGGTGAACGCCGACACGCTGGCCGCGCTGCTCGCGCGCATCGCCGACGGCACGGTCTCGAACAACGCCGCGCGCCAGGTGTTCGACGCGCTGTGGTCGGGCGAGGGCCAGGACGTGGATGCCATCATCGAGGCCAAGGGCCTGCGGCAGATGAACGACACCGGCGCGCTGGAGAAGATCATCGACGAGGTGATCGCGGCCAACCCGGACAACGTGACCCAGTTCAAGGCCGGCAAGGACAAGGCGTTCAACGCCCTGGTCGGCCAGGTGATGAAGGCCAGCAAGGGCAAGGCCAATCCGCAGCAGGTCAACGAGCTGTTGCGCGCCAAGCTGCAATAAACGGAAAAGGGGCGCCAGCGGCGCCCCTGCCATTTTTCCGCAGACAGGCACCTAGGGCTGCTGCACGCCGAATTCCTGCCAGAGCTTGCGCAGGCGCGCGAGTTCGTCGTCGAAGCGGGCGCCCACGCGCGCCTTCTCGTCGGCCTGCGCCTGCAGGAAACGCCGATGCGTGTCCATCTCCTGCTGGTTGTCCTCGAGCTTGCGCCTGAGCCAGGCGGGCGCCTGCGCCGGGTCCTTCTGGTAGAACTCCATTTCGCTGTCGATGTCGCGGCGCTGGTCCTGCAGCGTCTCCACCCGGCGGTTCACGGCCAGGGCCACGGCATCGATCTGGGCCAGCGCCTCGGCACGCTCCTTGTCGTGCACGGCCTTGTTCGGGTAGCGCAGCAACAGCGCCTTGTCGCGCCGGCGCTCGTCGGCGATGCGGGCCTGGATCTCGGCCTCGCGACGACGCTCGGCCTCGAGACGGGCACGCTCCTCGGCCGTGTAGCTGGGCGGAATCACCCGCTTGACCGTGCCACTGCCCGTCAGTTCATGCTGTTCGCGGTCGAGGCACTGGGTAATCGGCCGGTCGGACGTGATGCGGCGCCCCGAGGCATCGACGCAGGTGTAGATCCCTGCCGAGCCCGTCTGGGCCAGGACCGACCGCGGCAACGCTGCCGACAGGCCGACAGCGGCAGCCAGCAGAACAAGGCAGGTGGTTGGTCTCGGCACGTCTGACAAAAGCTCGGATCCTCATTCACTGCACGCCGTAGCGCTGGCGGTAAGCCAGCACCCGCTCGCGGTGGACCGCCAAGTCATCACCGGCATGTGTAACCAGATACTGCATCAAATCGGCGAGCCTCGCAATGGCGCAGACTTGCATGCCCAGTTCGCGCTGCACATATTGGACCGCACTGTGGGGAACATCACGAACCACGCCATCCGGGCCGACCTCGGTGGCCATCTCCTGGCGGTCCAGCGCGATGGCGACCGCGTGCGGCGTCGCACCGGCCGCGCGGATCAGGGCGATCGACTCGCGCGCCGCCGTCCCGGCGCTCATCACGTCGTCCACGATCAGCACCCGGCCGCGCAGGGGGGCACCCACCAGCGTGCCGCCCTCGCCGTGGTCCTTGGCTTCCTTGCGGTTGTAGGCAAAGGGCACGTTGCGACCCAGGCGGGCCAGCTCGATGGCCACGGCCGCGCCCAGGGGAATGCCCTTGTACGCGGGGCCGAAGATCATGTCGAATTCGATGCCGCTGGCCAGCAGGGCCTTTGCATAGAATTGCGCCAGGCGCCCGAGCTTGGCGCCGTCGTCGAACAGGCCGGCGTTGAAGAAATACGGCGACAACCGCCCTGCCTTGGTCTTGAATTCGCCAAAGCGCAGCGCGCCGGCATCGACGCAGAACTGCACGAAATCCTGCGCCAGCGCTTCACCGCCCGCCGCCCCCTGATCTGACACCATCGGAGAGTCCTTGTTCAAACTGACCAGCCTCAACCTCAACGGCATCCGTTCGGCCACTTCCAAGGGACTGGAAGCCTGGCTGGCACAACACGCACCCGATTGTATTTGCGTGCAGGAAATCAAGGCCCAGGCGCCTGATGTGAGCGGCCGCTTCGAGCAGATCGCCGGCCTGCAAGGGCATTTCCACTTCGCGCGGAAAAAGGGCTATTCGGGCGTGGGCGTCTATACCCGCCACGAGCCGAGCGACGTGATCGTGGGCTTCGACGGCGGCGGCGAGTTCGATGCCGAGGGCCGCTGGGTGGAGCTGCGCTTCGACACGCCGCAGCGCCGGCTGTCCATCATCAGCGTGTACTTTCCCAGCGGTTCCTCCGGGCCCGAGCGGCAGGAGGCCAAATACCGTTTCCTGGACCTGATGTACCCGCACCTGGCGGGCCTGAAGGCGCAGCGCGAGTTCATCGTCTGCAGCGACGTCAACATCGCGCACACCGAAAAGGACCTCAAGAACTGGAAGAGCAACCAGAAAAACAGCGGCTTCCTGCCCGAGGAGCGCGCCTGGATGACCCGGCTCCTGAACGAGGCCGGGGTGGTCGATGTGTACCGGCGCCTGCAGCCCGACACCACCGATGCCTGCTACACGTGGTGGAGCAACCGCGGCCAGGCCTATGCCAAGAACGTGGGCTGGCGTCTGGACTACCACCTGGCCACACCGGCCATCGCCGAGCACGCGCGCTCGGTATCGATCTACAAGGAAGAGAAGTTCAGCGACCACGCGCCGCTGACGGTGGAGTACGGCTTCCGCCTCTGAACACCAGGGTATCGAGGCACCCCCGGGTGGGGGGTGCGTCGTTTGCGCGCCTGCGATGTGAGGCGTGTCCACCGACCGCGGTGGCCCGTGTGGCCAGGGAAACGGCGGCTTGTGGCTGCCGGTGCGGCCGGCGATCCGGCAACGTCGATGGCGCTATTGGACGCCTTGGCATTCCATCTGTCCAATTCAGAATTGAGACGCTACCATCTGGATTTCAGATGGATCAACCGGGACGCACCCCATGGAACTGAGGCAGCTGCGCTATTTCGTCGCCATCGCCGACAGCGGCAGCCTGACCAAGGCGGCCGAGAAGGTGTTCGTGGCGCAGTCGGCGCTGAGCCACCAGCTGGCGCAACTGGAGGACGAGCTGGGCACGGCGCTGTTCCACCGCTCGCGCCGGGGCGTGGAGCTGACCGAGGCCGGGCAGCGCTTCTTCCCGCATGCGGTCGCCATCCTGCGCCAGACCGAGGAGGCCGCGGCCAGCGCGCGCAGCGTCTCCGAGGCACCGGCCGGCAAGGTGGTGTTCGGCATCCCGCACAGCGCCTCGCAGGCGCTGGCCCTGCCACTGCTGCGCGAGGTGCGCCAGCGCTTCCCGCTGGTGGAGCTGGAGTTGACCGAGGAGCTGACGGGCAACCTGTCACGCCAGTTGCGCACGGGCCAGATCCAGCTGGCGGCGCTGTTCGACGACGGCAGCCTGGGGGGCCTGGCGGTCACCCGCGTGCTCAGCGAACAGCTCTCGCTGATCGAGCCGGCGAGCCTCAAACCCGTGGGCAACGGCCGCCGCATCGGACTGAAGCAGGCGCTCGCCCATCCGCTGATCCTGCCGGCCAGCCCGCACGGCGTGCGGCCCATCATCGAGGCGGCGGCGCAAGCGGCCGGCCTGCCGCCACCGCAGGTGTTCGCCGACATCAGCTCGGTCAGCATCCTGCGCACCAGCCTGCTGGCCGGCCTGGGCCGCACGCTGCTGCCGGTGATGCCGCTGCTGCCCGAGATCGACGCCGGCCTGCTGCGCGCCACGCCGGTGGCGCCGCCCCGGCTGGAACGCGTGATCGCGCTGTGCGCCTCTGCCCACATTCCGCGCTCCAATGCCTGCCTGGCCGTCAGCGGCCTGGCGCTGGAGCTGATGCGGCGCCTGTGCGCCGAAGGCCGGTGGCGCGATGCCAGACCGGTCTAAGATGCCGCTTTCGCATGCCGCCGCACCCCGACCCATGACCGAAACCCGTACCCCGACCGCCACGACCGCCGGCCCGCTGCAGGGCCTCAAGGTGCTCGAGATGGGCCAGCTCATTGCCGGCCCGTTCGCCGCCAAGACCCTGGGCGACTTCGGCGCCGACGTGATCAAGATCGAGCCGCCCGAAGGGGGCGATCCGCTGCGCCAGTGGCGTCTCATCCAGGACGGCACTTCGGTCTGGTGGCAGGTGCAGTCGCGCAACAAGCGCTCCATCGCGCTGGACCTGCGCCAGCCCGAAGGCCAGGCGATCGCGCGCGCGCTGGCCGCGCAGGCCGACGTGCTGGTCGAGAATTTCCGCCCCGGCACGCTCGAGGCCTGGGGCATGGATTACGAGACACTGGCGGCCGCCAACCCGGGGCTGATCCTGCTGCGCATCTCCGGCTACGGCCAGACCGGCCCCTACCGCGACAAGCCGGGCTTCGGCGTCGTCGGCGAAGCCATGGGCGGCTTGCGCCACCTCACCGGCGAGCCGGGCCGTGTGCCGGTGCGCTGTGGCGTGTCCATCGGCGACACGCTGGCCTCGCTGCACGGGGTCATCGGCATCCTGGCGGCGCTCCATCACCGGCACGCCACCGGCCGCGGCCAGGTCATCGACGTCGCGCTGCACGAGGCGGTGTTCAACGTGATGGAAAGCCTGCTGCCCGAGTACAGCGCCTTCGGCGCGGTGCGCGAGCCCGCCGGCAGCGCGCTGCCCGGCATCGCGCCGTCCAACGCCTACCGCTGCACCGACGGCCAGGTGCTGGTGGCCGGCAACGGCGACAGCATCTTCAAGCGCCTGATGAAGGCGATCGGCCGGCCCGACCTGGGCGAGCGGCCCGATCTGGCCCACAACACCGGCCGCGTGGCCGCCGTGGCCGAGATCGACGGTGCCATCGGCGACTGGACCGGGCAGCGCACGGTGAGCGAGGTGCTGACCGCGCTGGACGCCGTGAACGTGCCGGCGGGCCGCATCTACACCGCCCGGGACATTGCCGAAGACCCGCATTACCGGGCCCGTGACATGATCCTGACGCAGCGCACGCGCGACGGCCACGAACTCGACGTGCCCGGCATCGTGCCCAAGCTCTCGGCCACACCGGGCGGGATACGCCACCCCGCGCCCCACCTGGGCGAGGACACCGACGCCGTGCTGCGCGAACTCGGCCACAGCGATGAGCAGATCGCCGCCTTGCGCCAGCGCGGACTCATCCGCTGACACGCCATCCCGGACCCCACGACGACCGCCATGCTTCAGTACCGCACCATCCCCGTGACCGCCTTCGCCCAGAACTGCTCCATCGTCTGGTGCGACGAGACCATGGAAGCGGCCGTCATCGACCCGGGGGGCGACCTCGACCGCATCGAGGCGGAGGCCGCTCAGCTGGGCGTCACGCTCAAGGCCATCTGGCTGACCCACGCCCACATCGATCACGCCGGCGGCACGGCGGCGCTGGCCGAACGCCTGCAGTTGCCCATCATCGGCCCGCACCCGGGCGACCAGTTCTGGATCGATGGCCTGCCCCGGCAAAGCCAGATGTTCGGCTTCCCGCCGGCCGGCCACTTCACCCCCACACGCTGGCTGACCGACGGCGACACGGTGCGCATCGGCCACTGCACGCTCAACGTGCGCCACTGCCCCGGCCACACACCCGGCCATGTGGTGTTCCACTCGCCCGAGGCGCGGCGCGCCTTCGTCGGCGACGTGCTGTTCGCCGGCAGCATTGGCCGCACCGACTTCCCGCAGGGCGACCACGCCCAGCTCATCCGCAGCATCCGGGAGCGCCTGTGGCCCATGGGCGACGACACCGTGTTCATCCCCGGCCACGGGCCGGAGAGCACGTTCGGCGAGGAACGGCGCTTCAACCCCTACGTGCGGGACTGACCGGTTCAGGTCGCCTCAGCGAGGCGGCCGGGCGGCCTGTTCATACAGCCGCTGGACCTTGGGCACGTTGGCTTCCAGTTCGCGGATGCGGGCCGGGCCGCTGGGGTGGGTCGAGAGGAACTCGATGCCTTTGCCCTGCTGGACGGCGGCCATCTTCTGCCACAGGCTGACGCCGGCCCGGGGCTGGAAGGCCCCGCGCGCGGCCAGCTCCAGACCGACCAGGTCGGCCTCGCTTTCGTCCTCGCGGCTGAACTTGAGCGTGAGCAGCTGCGCGCCCAGGTTGGCCGCCACGTCGCCGAGCTCGCCCAGGCCGAGCAGTGCCGCGCCCAGGCGCAGGCCGACGCTGGTGGCGGTGCTCTTGGCCACCCGCTCGCGCGCGTGCTCGCGCAGCGCATGCGCCATCTCGTGGCCCATGATCATGGCCGTCTCGTCGTCGGTCAGCCGGAGTTGATCCAGGATGCCCGTGTAGAAGGCGATCTTGCCGCCCGGCATGCAAAAGGCGTTGATCTGCTCGCTGCGGATCAGGTTGACCTGCCACTTCCACTGTCTGGCGCGGTCGTTCCAGGCCGCCGTGAACGGGATGAGGCGCCGGGCGATGCCGTGCAGACGCTGCACCTGCGGGTCGCTGGCCGGCAGCAGGGCCTTCTGGCCGCTGGCCTCCTGGAGCATCTGCAGGTATTGCTGGTTGGCGGCATTTTCCAGCGTCTCGGCCGGCACCAGCTTGCGCAGCGACGAGGACTTGCCCACGTCCACCTGTGCCAGCGCGGCGCCGCCCGCGGCCGTGGCCGCACCGGCAGCGGCCGCTTTCAGGAAGCCCCGGCGCGCCGACCAGCGGTGGCTGCCGCCGTCACCCCGGACGGCAGCGGATGACTTGAAATCGCAGAGGATGCACATGCGTCAATAATAGGCAAACCACGCGCCGCTGGCGCGCATCCTTGCCCTGCCGATGCCCGAGCACCCCGTCACGCGTCCCCCATCCGCCAGCGACACCGAGCCACGCCCGACCTGGGGCGAGACGCTGCGTGCCTACCTCGAGCCTGCCAGCCTGCGCATGTTCGCGCTCGGCTTCTCGGCCGGGCTGCCGCTGCTGCTGGTGCTGGGCACGCTGAGCTTCCGGCTGCGCGAGGCCGGGCTGGACCGCACCACCATCGGCTACCTGAGCTGGGTCGGGCTGGCCTACGGTTTCAAATGGGTGTGGTCACCGCTGGTGGACCGCCTGCCCCTCCCGCTGCTCACGCGCTGGCTGGGCCGGCGGCGCAGCTGGCTGCTGGTCTCGCAACTGGCCATCATGGCCGCGCTCGCGGGCATGGCGCTGGCCGACCCGCGCGGCGCGCTCGACACCATGGTCTGGTGCGCCCTGGCCGTGGCCTTCGCCTCGGCCACCCAGGACATCGCGCTGGACGCCTTCCGCATCGAGTCGGCCGACACCCGCCACCAGGGCGTGCTGGCCGCCACCTACCAGACCGGCTACCGGCTGGCCATGATCTGGGCCGGCGCCGGCGTGCTGTGGCTGGCCGCGCGCGCCGAGGCACCGGCCGGCCTGGACGGCGCCGCCTACCAGAACGGCGCCTGGGCCACCGCCTACCTGGTGATGGCCGCGTCGATGGCGGTGGGCGTGCTCACGGTGCTGTTCTCGCGCGAACCGGTGCCGGCACCGCAGCCGCCCGCGCGCAACGCGCGCGAATGGCTGCGCGGCGCGCTCGTCGAGCCCTTCGCGGACTTCCTGCGCCGCCACGGCATGCACGCCGTGCTGATCCTGGCGCTGATCGGCGTCTACCGCATCAGCGACGTGGTGATGGGCATCATGGCCAACCCGTTCTACGTCGACATGGGCTACAGCAAGGACGAGGTGGCCGCCGTCACCAAGGTGTACGGCGTGATCATGACGCTGGCGGGCGCCTTCGTGGGCGGTGCGCTGTCGCTGCGCCTGGGCGTGATGCGCGTGCTCATGCTGGGCGCGCTGCTGTCGGCCGCCACCAACCTGCTGTTCGCCTGGCTGGCCGGCCACGGCCACGACGTCACCGCGCTGATCGCCGTCGTCTCGGCCGACAACCTCAGCGCCGGCATCGCCTCGGCCGCCTTCATCGCCTACCTCTCGGGCCTGACGAACGTGAGCTACTCGGCCACGCAGTACGCCCTGTTCAGCTCGATGATGCTGCTGGCGCCCAAGTGGCTGGCCGGTTTTTCCGGCGCCTTCGTCGATGCCCATGGCTACACGAGCTTCTTCATCGGCACCGCCGCGCTGGGCCTGCCGGTGCTGGCGCTGATCGCGCTGGCGGCGCGCGCCGTGCCACCGGCGGCAGCCGCGGCAGCGGGGCCGCGCTGACATCCCCGCGGCCATTCACATTTCTTTACGCTGGCGGCAAGCGCGCGACACACCCCGAAGGCAAGATGACGGTATCCCTCCCGGGCCACCGGCCCGCCCCAGGGCGCGCACGCCCTCGGGACAAGGCGGTGGCGCATGGGATCTTTTTTTGTTCTGCCCGCTACACTGAACGCATGACTTCCCGCCTGCTGATGATCGAGGACGATGCCCGCCTGGCCCAGATGGTTTCGGCCTACCTGGCGCAGTCCGGCTACGAGGTGACCCACGCCGGCGACGGCGAAACCGGTCTGGAGCAGTTACCGCTGATCCAGCCGGCGCTGGTCATCCTGGACCTGATGATGCCGGGCATCGACGGCCTGGAAGTGTGCCGCCGCATCCGCGCGCTGCCCAACGGCCTGGCCCGCACCCCGGTGCTGATGCTGACGGCCAAGGGTGACCCGATGGACCGCATCATCGGGCTGGAACTGGGTGCCGACGACTACCTGCCCAAACCCTTCGAGCCGCGCGAATTGCTGGCCCGCGTGCGCGCCGTGCTGCGCCGCCGCGGCGAAGGTGCCGTCCCGGCCGAGCGCATCACGCCCGTGCTGCGTTTCGGTTCGCTGGAGATCGACCGCGATGCCCGCTCCGTGCAGGTGCGCGGCCGGGCCTGCGAACTCACCTCCTACCAGTTCGACCTGCTGGTGGCCATGGCCGAGCGCGCCGGCCGCGTGCTCACGCGCGACCAGATCATGGAGGCCGTGCGCGGGCGCGAACTGGAGGCCTTCGACCGCTCGATCGACGTGCACGTGGGACGCATCCGCAACGCCATCGAAGATGACAGCAAAGACCCCAAACGCATCCTCACGGTGCGTGGCGTGGGCTACGTGTTCGCGAAGCAACAGGCATGAAAAAAAGCCCCCACGCTCCACCGCTGCGCGGGTCGCTGCCCCCCGAGGGGGCTGATCCCGCCTTGGGGCGGCCCGGCGGCGGGATCGTCGGCCTCCACGCGCCCCCGCTGCGCGGGAGGGTCTGACGGTGACCCGGGGTTTTCTCGGCCAAAGGCTGTACCTGCGCATCTGGCTGGCCGTGGTGGCGGCGGTCGCGGTGCTGACGCTGGTCGTGGGCTGGCTCTGGCAGATGGCGCTCGATTTCGAGCGCGCCCAGAACGACAGCCGCACCGGGCGCACCATCATCATCCGCAACGGCGGCGGCGACATTCTGGCGCAAGCCCCGGCACAGGCGGTGCGGGTGCCCGGTGCCGGGCTGGAATTCCAGGTGCAGATGAAGGACGGGCAGATGCTGTACATCCAGCTGCCCCGAGCCAAACGCCCCCCGGAAAGCCCCCTGATGGGCGGCCGCGCCCACGAGTGGCTGCGCACGACCCCCGGTTTTTTCTGGATGCTCACGCTGGTGGCGCTGGCCGTCGCGCTGGGCGCCTACCCCATCGTGCGGCGCCTGACCAAGCGGCTTGAGGTGCTGCAACGCGGCGTCGAGCGCTGGGGCGGAGGCGACCTCAGCACCCGCCTGCCGGTGCAGGGCCACGACGAAGTGGCCTTCCTGGCCGGGCGTTTCAACGCCGCCGCCGAACGGGTACAGACCCTGCTGCTGTCGCACAAGTCCTTGCTGGCCAACGCCTCGCACGAGTTGCGCTCGCCACTGGCACGCCTGCGCATGGGCCTGGAACTGCTGGGCCATGACCCGGGCACCGCCGCACAGCGCGCCGAGATGTCGCGCAGCATCGAGGAGCTGGACCAGTTGATCGACGAGATCCTGCTGGCCAGCCGGCTCGATGCGCGCGCCGACGACCCGCAGGCCCTGGGGCCGACCGAGGAAATCGACCTGATCGGTCTGGCCGCCGAGGAGTGCGCACGCACGGGGGCCGACCTGCAGATCGCCGAGGGCAGCGCCCCCCTGCTGGTGCAAGGCCACCCGCGGCTGCTGCGCCGGCTGGTGCGCAACCTGCTGGAAAATGCCCGCCGCTACGGCACGGGGACGGCGGCCACCGAGGCCGGTGAAGCGGCCGTCACCTTGCGGCTGGAGCGGTTCAGCGATGCGCAGGGGCCACACCTGCGCCTGGTGGTGCAGGACCGCGGACCGGGTGTGCCGGCCGCCTTGCGCGAACGCATCTTCGAGCCCTTCTTCCGCCTGCCCGGTGCCAGCGAGCGCGAGGGTGGCGTCGGCCTGGGGCTGGCACTGGTGCGCACGATCGCCCAGCGCCATGGCGGCAGCGCGCGCTGCGAGGAACGCGAAGGGGGCGGCGCGCGCTTCGTGATCGAGCTGCCGTCGGCCTGAAGACGCCCAAAAAAAACCGGCCTTGTGGGCCGGTTGTGCATGTCTGGCATCTCTCAGGGACGCTGATCGATCAATGTCGTTCGAGTTTTAGATTATGTCTCCTCGGTCCCCCGCGGTACACAGTGCCTTGGCACTGCAGCGAGTGGCCATACTGTAGGCCATGCACCAAGGCGGCGCATCGGGAGTTACCCTCATCTGGCACAAGAAATGCTCGGTACCCGGCATCGTTATGGTTGAGGAGCGCAAACATGCCCCACAGTGAAGCACTTGCCGCGGCCGCGCACCTGCACGTGCTGCTGCGCCGCAAGACTGGCCGCGTGACCGACACCGAGTGGATGGCCAGCAATGTGGAATACGCCCGCGCCATGGTGGCATTTGCCCGTGCCTGCGCGGAAGAGGACGGCCATGTGGACCTGCTGCCGCTGGCTGCCCGTGTCGAGACGCTGATGCAGTTGACCGAGCCGGCGCGCGCCAGCCGTCCGCCCCGCGACGACCCGGCGGTGCCCACGGTCGATGCCGTGGTGGCCGACAGTATCGCCCCCGTCCCGGCCCCGGCCGGCGACTCGCTGTCCCAGCGCTACATCGGCCGTCTGCGCTAGGACCTGTTCAGGTGCCGGCCAGCACCCAGCGCGCCGCCTTCTCGGCGATCATGAGCGTCGGGCTGTTGGTGTTGCCGCTGGTGATGGTGGGCATCACGCCGGCATCGACCACCCGCAGGCCGGCCACGCCGCGCACGCGCAGATGGCTGTCGACCACCGCCAGCGGGTCGTCGGCCGCGCCCATCTTCGTGGTGCCGACGGGGTGGAAGATGGTGCTGGCGATGTCGCCGGCCAGCCGCGCCAGTTCCTCGTCGGTCTGGTACTGGGGACCCGGCTTGTATTCCTCGGGCTGGAACCTGGCCAGCGCGCTCTGCGACACGATGTGCCGCGTCACGCGCAGGCTGTCGGCCGCCACGCGGCGGTCCTCCTCGGTGCTCAGGTAGCACGGCGCGATCGCCGGCGCGTCCTCGAAGCGCGGGCTGCGGATGCGCACATGGCCGCGGCTCGTGGGATTGAGGTTGCACACGCTGGCCGTGAAGGCCGGAAAGCCGTGCAGCGGCTCGCCGAAGGCGTCCAGGCTCAGCGGCTGGACGTGGTATTCGATGTTGGCGTGCGGACGCGAGGGGTCACTGCGCGTGAAGGCGCCGAGCTGGCTGGGCGCCATGCTCATGGGGCCGCTGCGCGTGAGCAGGTATTGCAGACCGATGCGCGCCTTGCCCAGCGCCGAGCTGGCCAGGGTGTTGAGCGTGGTGGCACCGCGGATCTTGTAGACCGCCCGGATCTGCAGGTGGTCCTGCAGGTTCTCGCCCACGCCGGGCAGGTCGTGCACCACCGGCAGGCCGTGCTGGTGCAGCAGCTCGCCCGGGCCGATGCCCGACAGTTGCAGGATCTGCGCCGAGCCGATGCTGCCGGCGCACACGATGACCTCGCGCGTGGCGCGGGCCTCGACCATCTCCCGGCCGTTCCAGATCCGAGCGCCGGTGCAGCGCACCGCGCCGTCGGGACCGGTCTCGGTGATCAGTGCCGCCACCTGTGCGCCGGTCCAGAGGGTGAAATTCGGGCGACTCGTGCAGGTGGGTCGCAGGAAGGCCTTGGCCGCGTTCCAGCGCCAGCCGGCCTTCTGGTTGACCTCGAAGTAGCCGACGCCCTCGTTGTCGCCGCCGTTGAAGTCGCTCGTGGCCGGGATGCCCGCCTCCTGCGCCGCCTGGGCAAAGGCGTCAAGGATGTCCCAGCGCAGGCGCTGCTTCTCCACGCGCCACTCGCCCGTGCTGCCCGAGGCCTTGTTGCCATGTCGCGCGGCGAACGCCGGATCGGACTGGCCCTGCTGCGCCGGATCGAGCCGCCAGTGGTCCTCGTGCGCCATGAAGTCGGGCAGGCAGTTGCCCCAGCGCCAGGCGTCGTCACCCGTGAGGGCGGCCCACTGTTCGTAGTCGCGCGCCTGGCCGCGCATGTAGATCATGCCGTTGATGCTGGAGCAGCCCCCGAGCGTCTTGCCGCGCGGGTAGCGCAGCGTGCGGCCGTTCAGGCCCGGATCGGGCTCGGTCTGGTACAGCCAGTCGGTGCGCGGGTTGCCGATGCAGTACAGGTAGCCGACCGGAATGTGGATCCAGTGGTAATCGTCCTTGCCGCCCGCCTCGATGAGCAGCACCCTGCGCTGCGGATCGGCGCTGAGCCGGTTGGCCATCAGGCAGCCGGCGGTGCCGGCCCCGATGACGATGTGATCGAACGTGGTGCTGCTGCTCATGCGTCCGTTGTCTCCTCGGCTGTGCTGATGGCGATGGGCGGGACGATCGCCATCCCTGGCAAAGTCGGCCACGGCACAAGCATAGCCTGATCGCGAGGCGACCGGTTCGCCCGCCCCCGCTCAGCGCGCGGCGGGCTGCAGGGCAATGACGGCCATGCCGGCCAGCGCCAGCGCGGCACCGAGCCCGTCCCAGCGCGTCAGCACCACGCCGTCGACCATGCGCAACCAGATCAGGGCAATGGTGATGTACATGCCGCCGTAGGCGGCATAGGTGCGGCCGGCCGCCGCCGGGTGCAGTGTCAGCAGCCAGGCGAACAGCGCCAGCGATGCCGCGGCCGGCAGCAGCCACAGCGCCGATCTGCCCTGGCGCAGCACGAGCCAGGGCAGATAGCAGCCCACGATCTCGGCCAGTGCCGTCAGCGCAAACAGCACACCCACCTGCAGCAGCGCCAGGGCCTGCCCCTTCATGGCTGCCGTCCCGCGTCGTACACCATGCCGCGCGCCATCACAGGGGTTGCGGCAAGTCGTTGAACGCCCCGCGCGGGGCATCCAGGTGCGCTTCCAGCAGGCGCTGCACCAGCGGGTGCTGGACCTTGCGCGCGGTGCTGATGGCATAGAAATGCTCCTGCACGCCATCGCACGGGGCGACCCACTGCAGGCCGTAGGCGCTGGCCAGCCTGTCGCGCATGCGCTCGGGTGCCGGGAACACCCCCATGCCCGAGGCACCGAACGTGGTCATCAAGGCGTTGTCTTCGAACTCGCCCACCACACGCGGCGACACCCCCTTGCGCTCGAACCACTGGTCCAGCCGCAAGCGCACCGAGGCGTGGGCGGTGGGCAGCAACACGTCGACCCGGTCCAGACTGGCCGGGAAGTCCTGGCACACCGCGGCCAGCCAGCCGGCCGGCGCAAACCAGGCCAGGGGCGAGGCTCCCAGCGCGTGGCTGTACAGGCGCAGATTGGGGTTGGCCGGTGCCGGGCGGTCGGACAGCACGACATCGAGCCGGTGCAGTGCCAGATCGGCCAGCAGGTCGTCGAAATCGTCCTCGTGGCACAGCAGGCGCAGCCGTGGCTCGTTCATCACCGGCTCCAGCAGGTCGCGCACCGCCAGCTTGGGCAGACCGCCCGATATGCCGACGGCCAGGCGCAGGCCATTCTGGCTGGCGGCATGGCGCACCACGGCGGGCAGTTGCTCGCCCAGCTGGAAGATCTGCTCGGCCAGTTGCAGTGCCGTCCGGCCGGCGTCGGTCAGTGCCAGCCCGCGGCCGGCCGGCTTGAACAGGGCATGCCCGAGTTCGCGCTCGAGCTGGCGCACCTGCGCGCTGATGGTCTGCACGGCCATGCCCAGACGCGCCGCCGCATGCGACATGCCCCCTTCCTTGGCCGTGACCCAGAAGTAATAGAGATGCTTGTAGTTGAGCTCGCTGTTCATCGACACTTTCGGACGTTGCGACCAGCATTCTCTGCTTTTCCCTACCCCATCGCCAACCGGAAGAACAGGGCACTCATGACCAGCCCGGTCGCGATGACACCCGCGCGCACCCAGGCCGCCGGCAGCCGGCGCGACCAGCGGGCACCGGCGTAGCCGCCCAGGGTCGCTGCCACCATCATCACCATGCCCTCCCGCCAGGCGATGGCACCGGCCACGATGAAGGCCACGACCGACAGCCACGACAGCACCAGGGAATTGAGGTTCTTGAGCGCATTGACCGTGTGGATGCGCGACTCCCCGGCGACGGTGTACAGCGCCATCAGCAAAATGCCCAGGCCACCGTTGAAGTAGCCACCGTAGATGGCCACGGCCAGCAAGCCGGCCTCGCGTCCGTGGGCCGCCCCATCGGCCGTGCCACCGATGGCCCGGGCGCGGCGCGCGATCACCGGCCCGGCGGCGAACAGGGCCGTCGCGAACAGCAGCAGCCAGGGCACGATGCCGGCGAATACGCTGGCCGGCGTGACCAGCAGCAGGCCGGCACCGAGCAGACCGCCCAGGCCGGAGATCGCCGCCTCACGCCCCAGGCGTCGCGATGGCAGGGCGCGCAGTTCGGGGCGGAACCCCAGGGTGCTGCCCAGGTAGCCCGGGCTCACCGCCAAGGCACTGGTGGCGTTGGCCACGATGGGGGGCACGCCGGTGAACACCAGCGCGGGGAACGTCAGGAAGCTGCCGCCACCGGCGATGGCGTTGAGCACACCGGCACCAAAGGCCGCGGCGGCCAGCAGCAGAATGGAAAACAGGTCGGTCATCAGCCTCGGAACATGGCGCAGACCCCATTGGCCTGCCTCATCCGATTATTGAGGCCACCTTCTCGCTGATTACCCCGGTTCCAGTCACAAGTGCTTCCGGCCAGCCCCGGCATTCAGGACGCCGGCGCGATCATGGCCACCGGCTCGGGCGCCAGCAAGGTGCCGTCGCGCAGGCCACGCACCGTGGCAACGCACAGCCAGAGCACCACCATCGAACTGGCCGCCAGCATCAGCACCGCGAACGTCTGCAGCAGGCCCAGCTCAGGCCGCTCCTGGCTCAGGCGCAGCGTCAGCGTGGCCAGCGCGGCCAGCGGGAAGGACAGGCCCCAGAACGGCACGCCGAACGGCTGACCGGCGATGCGCCGCGCCAGCGGCAGCAGCCACAGCAGGAAGAACAGGGCCACGCCCCACAGGCCGGCCACCACCGCCAGCGGCGCCCGCATCTGCAGCAGCACCAGGCCGATGACCGTGGGAGGCGCGATGGTGATGAACCAGGCCGGCAGCAGCCGGTCAGGCAACGGGCTGTGCGCCAGCCGGCGCACCAGCACCAGGCCGATCACCACCGGCCACAGCAAGGCGCCGATGCCGAACTGGGCTGCCGACCACAGCTCATGCCCCAGCGGCAGACCCGCCAGCGGCACCACCACATTGCCCACCACCGGGATCAGCAGCACCGGCGTCACCGAGGGCCAGAGACCGCCGGCATTCGCGCCCGCGGGCACCAGCGCCACCGGCGCCAGCCAGCGGCCCAGCACCCACAACGTCGCCCACAACTGGCCCAGACTGCCCAGCCACCACAGCGCGCGCCACAGACCGGCCAGGGCCCCGGCCGCGCCATCGTGCACCACCCCGACGGTGGCCAGCAGCAGCAGCGACACCGGCAGCGCCGCCACAAAGGCATGCCGCGCCGGGTGCTTCAGGTCCTCGGCCAGCGCCTGCGGGTAGCGCTGCCAGCGCAGCAGCGAAGCCGCCAGCAGCAGCACCGCCACCGCCGCCGCCAGCAGCCCGATCAGCAACGACACCGCCCCGGCCATCTCGCCCAGCAGGCCCTGGGCGCGGTACCAGGCCAGCGCCAGCCCGCACAGGCCCATGACGGTGGCGAACCAGCCGGGCATCAGAAATTTCAAGGGTGTGGGACTGGACATGGCAGGCGGGAACGATCAGGAAACGAAACGGCCGGTGCGGGCAGTTCTACCACACCGCCACCCCGAGGCCGGCCCCCGCTCACCGCTTGCCGGTGCTGCAGGCGCCGTTGCCATCGGGCACGCCCAGCTTGCGGAACAGGAAGGCCGGCGGGCAAAAGCCCGTGATGCCCGACTGGAACAGGTTGAATCCGGCGAAGGCGGTCAGCGCCAGGAACCACTTGTTCACGAAGATCGGGCTGCCCTCGACGCCCAGCGCGAGCGAAAGCATGACCACAAAGCCGGCCAGGATGCGGATGTAACGTTCGACAGTCATTGCAGACTCCTTGGGTTGGGGTTCAGGAAAGGAATTCAGGCGGCCGCCTGCGCCTCGTGGCGCCGGCGGTACAGGGCGTAGTACAGGACCGGGATCACGACCAGCGTCAGCAGCGTGGACACCGCAATGCCGAAGATCAGCGAAATCGCCAGACCGTTGAAGATCGGGTCGTCGAGGATGAAGAAGGCGCCCATCATGGCGGCAATGCCCGTCAGCGCGATGGGCTGGGCGCGCACCGCGGCCGAACGCACCACCGCCTGCGCAAAGGGCATGCCGCGGACGGTCTCCAGCTCGATGAAGTCCACCAGCAGGATGGAGTTGCGCACGATGATGCCGGCCAGCGCGATCATGCCGATCATCGAGGTGGCGGTGAACTGCGCGCCCAGCAGCGCGTGGCCGGGCATGACGCCGATGATGGTCAGCGGAATCGGCGCCATGATGATCAGCGGTGTCAGGTAGCTCTTGAACTGCGCCACCACCAGCAGGTAGATCAGGATCAGGCCGACACCATAGGCTGCGCCCATGTCGCGGAAGGTCTCGTAGGTGATCTGCCACTCACCGTCCCACTTGACGGCGTATTCGCGCCAGGGATCGGCGGGCTGGCGGATCCAGTACTCGCCCAGGGCACCAGCGTCGGGCAACGCGGCCGTCTGCAGTTGCGGCCGGATGCCAAACAGGCCGTACAGCGGCGAATCGGTGCGGCCGGCCATGTCGCCGAACACGTAGCTCACAGGCAGCAGGTTCTTGGTGTGGTGCGGCTGGTCGATCACGCCGCGCTCCACCGTGACCAGCTCTGACAGCGGCACCATGGTGCCGGCCGCCGAGCGCATGGGCAGCGCCAGCAGCGCGTCCAGTCCCACCTGCGCCTCGCGCGGCAGTTGCAGGCGCACCGGCACCGGGATCTTGGTCTGGCCATCGTGCAGCCAGGCCGCGTCCGTGCCCGAGAGCGCGCCATGCACCGTCTGTGCAATCGCCTGCACCGGAATGCCCAGCGACTCGGCACGCTGGCGCTGGATGCGCAGGAAGGCGCGCGGCGCGCTGTCCTTGAGCGAGGTGTCGATGGCGACGATATCGGGCGTATCGCCAAAGGCCCGGGCGATGCGCTGTGCCAGCTCGGCGCGGCCGGCCTCGTCGGGGCCGTACACCTCCGCCACGATGGGCGACATCACGGGTGGCCCCGGCGGCACCTCCACCACCTTCAGGCGCGCACCGTGCGCGGCGGCGATCCGCTCCAGCTCGGGGCGGTGGCGCTGCGCAATGGCGTGGCTTTGCTCGCGGCGCTCGCCCGCCCCCACCAGGTTGACCTGCAGGTCGCCCCCCTCGGCCTCGGCGCGCAGGTAGTACTGGCGCACCAGGCCATTGAAGGTGATCGGGCTGGCCGTGCCGGCGTAGCCCTGCACGTTGGCCACCTCGGGCTGGCGCGCGAGCCAGGCCGTCAGGTCCTGCAGCGCGGCGGCGGTGCCCTCCAGCGGCGTGCCGGCGGGCATGTCCAGCACCACCTGGTACTCGCTCTTGTTGTCGAAGGGCAGCATCTTGAGCACCACCCACTGGACGAGCGCCAGCCCGACCGACAGCATCAGCGCGGCCACGATGCCGGCCAGCAGCAGCCAGCGCTTGCGGGCGCTGTGCAGGAAGGGCGTGAGGATTTTCGTGAAGGCGCTTTGCAGGCCGCGCGTGAGGCGGCCCGGGCCGTGGTCGGCGTGGTGACCGGTCTTCGTCAGCTTCAGCGCCAGCCAGGGCGTGACCGTGAACGCGATCGCCAGCGAGATCGCCATGCCCATGCTGGCGTTGATCGGGATCGGCCCCATGTAGGGCCCCATCAGGCCGGTGACGAAGGCCATCGGCAGCAGTGCCGCGATCACCGTGAAGGTGGCCAGGATGGTGGGGCCGCCCACCTCGTCGACCGCGCGCGGGATGATGACCCGCAGGGACGCTTCGGGCGCGAGCTGGCGATGGCGGTGGATGTTCTCGACCACCACGATGGCGTCGTCCACCAGGATGCCGATGGAGAAGATCAGCGCGAACAGCGAGACGCGGTTGAGCGTGAAACCCCAGGCCCAGGACGCGAACAGCGTCGCCGTGAGCGTGAGGATCACCGCCACGCCGACGATCACCGCCTCGCGCCGCCCCAGCGCCAGCCCCACCAGCACGATCACGCTGGCCGTGGCGAACACCAGCTTCTGGATCAGCTGGTTGGCCTTGTCGGCCGCGGTCTGGCCGTAGTCGCGCGTGATCGACACCTCGACCCCGTCCGGGATCACCGCGTTGCGCAACTGCGCCAGTCGTTCGGCGGCATCGCGCGCCACATCCACCGCATTCTCGCCCGGTTTCTTGGTCACGGTGACGGTCACGGCCGGGAAGGCCTGCCCCTGGCGGTCCGCGTGGTCGGTATCGGCCGCGCCCGGCGTGAACCACACATAACGCTGCGGCAATTGCGCGCCGGCCTCGACCCGGGCCACCTCGCGCAGGTAGATCGGGCGGCCCTCGCCCGCCCGGCCAGTGACACCCACCACGATGTCGCCCACGTCCTGCTCGTTGCGCAGGAACTCGCCCGTCTCCACCGTGAGCATGCCGGGCTCACCCGGCGCCGGCGCCGGATTCACGACCGTGCCCGAGGGCATGGCCTGGTTGGCTGCGGCGATGGCCGCCTGCAAGGCCTGCACGCTCACGCCGCGCTCGCGCAGCCGGTTCGGCTCGAGCCACACATGCACGGCCCGGCCCGGACCGCCGATGGTCGTCACCTCGCGCGTGCCGGGCACGCGCTTGAGATCGGCCTCGATCGCGCGCGCCACGCGCTCCAGCTCATGCGCGCTGGCGCCATCGGGCGACCACAGCGTGGCCGCCAGCACCGGCACGTCATCGATCCCCTTGGGTTTGACGATGGGTGCCATCACGCCCAGGCCGGGCGGCAGCCAGTCCTGGTTGGCGTTGAGCACGTCATACAGGCGTACCAGCGCCTCGGTGCGCGGCACGCCGACCTCGAACTGCACCGTCAGCACCGCCACGCCCGGGCGCGACACCGAGAAGGTGTGCTCGATGCCCTGGATCTGCGCCAGCACCTGTTCGGCCGGCTGCGCCACCATCTGCGCCACGTCGGCGCTGGACGCCCCCGGGAAGGGAATGATGACGTTGGCCATCGTCACGTTGATCTGCGGCTCTTCCTCTCGCGGCGTGACCAGTACGGCGAACAGGCCCAGCAGCAGCGCCACCAGCGCCAGCAGCGGCGTGATGGCATTGGCCTGGAACATCCGGGCCACACGGCCCGAGAAGCCCAGCGCCTCGGTGTCGGGAGATCGGCTCATGGCAGTTCCCTTCAGCGCGCCACCGGCCGTGCGCCGGCCAGGCCCGCGCGCACCGGGTCCAGCGCCACGCGGTCACCGGCCTTGAGCCCGGCCAGGATCTCGACGCCCGCCTCGCCACGGCCAGCGCCCACACGGACGGCGCGCAGCACGAACCCGTCCTCGCCCGGGCCTTGGCCGCGCGATGTCGCCACGTAGACCGCGGTCAACTCGCCCCGGCGCAGCAACGCCGACGCCGGCACCGTCAGCCGCTGGGTGTCTCCGCCAACGAAGCGCACCTGCACCTGTCGCCCGGGCACCTGCCCGGCGCCATCGTCCGGCCCCAGGTCGAGCCGCCACTCGACCGTTTGCGACACCGCATCGGCCGCCGGCAGGCTGGTGCGCGCCACCGGCTCGACCCAGCGCGCATCGGCACCGGGCAGACGGACCTCGACGCGCCGCGCCGCCACCGCCAGCGCCTGCTGCGAGGCCGGCACATGCACCACCGCACGGATCGGCTGCGGCGCATAGACCGTGAGCACTGGCGCACCCGGCACGGCCAGCGAGCCGGCTTCGGCATGGGTGGCCAGCACCCAGCCGTCATAAGGCGCCGTCAGCCGGGTGAAGCCCTGCGCCACCGTCGCCTGCGTCTGTCCGGCGCGCGCCGCCGCCGCACCAGCCTCTGCCGCGCGGAACTGCGCCTGCGCGGCGTCCAGCGCCGCCTGCGCCACAAACCCCTGCGAACGCAAGGCCTGCGCCCGCTCGAAGGCCGCGCGGGCATGGGCCAGGTTCGCCTCGGCCTGCGCCACCCCGGCCTGAGCCTGAGCCACGCCGGCCCGGGTGGCGCGGTCATCGATCACCGCCAGCACCTGCCCGGCCTTGACGCGGTCGCCGGCCTTGACCGTCAGATTGGCGATGCGGCCGCTGGCCTGGGCCGACAGCACACTCTGGTGCACGGCCTGCAGGCTGCCATCGAGCACCAGCCCTTCACCGACAGCGCGCTCGCCAACGGTGATCACCGCCACCTGCGGCCCGTCCGCCGCCCGGGCGGGCGCGGCCGACCATCCGGCAGCAGACAGCACCAGCCCCAGGCCAGCCATCAGCAGACGGCGGCGCGGTAGGGCGGCAACCCTCGCGGGGAGCGTGTGGAATGGGGTCAGTGGGTGGGCAGGCATGGCATTTTCCTATGGCTGATGCAGTATATCTGCATACTCCCCACAGTACAATACCTGTCTGAGGCCACGCGACCGATCGGACACTACTCCAGCAAATACGGCACCCGGCTGGCCACCGCGCACATCAGCTCGTAGCCGATCGTGCCGGCCGCGCACGCCACCTCGTCGATGGACAGGGCTGTGCCGGTCGAGGGCGACACGCCCCAGAGCACCACTTCGCTGCCGATGCCCGCCGGCACCCCGGCCTCGTCCAGCGGCGACAGGTCCACCGCCAGCATGTCCATGCTGACGCGGCCAATGGTTCGGGTTCGCACGCCGGCCACCAGGATCGGCGTGCCGGTAGCCGCGTGACGCGGGTAACCGTCGGCATAACCGCAGGCCACCACCCCGACGCGCATGGGCCGCTCGGCGGTGAACGTGGATCCGTAGCCCACCGTGTCGCCGGGCTGCAGCTGCTGCACCCCGATCAGGCGGCTCGACAGGGTCATGGTCGGCCGCAACCCCCAGTCCCCGGCCGTGTGCTCCGGGTAATCGGGCGCACCACCGTACAGGGCAATGCCCTCGCGCACCCAGTCGGCCGCCAGCGTCGACACCCCCACGCCGCGCAGCGGGTGGTCGACGTGGCGCAGGATGGCCGCGCTGTTGCACAGCGTGCGCTCGCCCGCCAGGTCGGCGGTGGCGGCCTCGAAGGCCGCCACCTGGTGCCCGATGCCCCGCGTGCCGTCGGCATCGCTGAAGTGGGTCATGAACGAGATCTCGTCCACCTGCGGCAGGGCATTCAGCCGCGACCAGGCCGCGCGCAAGGCCGCCGGCCGGAACCCCAGGCGGTTCATGCCGCTGTTGAGCTTGAGAAACACCCGGTGCGGCTGCTGGGTCTTGTGGGCGGCCAGCCAGTCGATCTGCTCGTCGCAGTGCACCGCGTGCCAGAGGTTCAGACGCGAGCAGGTCTCCAGGTCGCGCGGCTCGAACACCCCCTCCAGCAGCAGGATCGGCCCACGCCAGTCCAGTGCGCGCAGACGCTCGGCCTCGGCCAGGTCCAGCAAGGCGAAGCCATCGGCGCCACGCAGGGCCTCGAAGCAGCGCTCGATCCCGTGCCCGTAGGCATTGGCCTTGACCACCGCCCAGACACGGGCATCGGGTGCGCGCCGCCGCGCCTGACCCAGGTTGTGGCGCAGGGCAGCAGAATGGATGGTGGCAAGGATCGGACGGGGCATGGTGCGGTGGCTGAAGGGAAAATCGCACTGTAATACGTCACCGGCCGCCCCGAAGCGCGCGGAGCGGCGTGCTATAACCCGCTGTCCATTCCGGACAGATCGTCAGCAACTCGCCCATCAAGAGATGAATCCGGCGCGGCCCCGGCCGTCACCGGCACCGCCCCCACACCCATGAAGCGCGGGTTCTACACCATCATGACAGCGCAGTTTTTCAGCTCCCTGGCTGACAACGCGCTGTTCGTCGTCGCCATCGAGCTGTTGCGCACCCACGGCGCGCCCGAATGGCAGAGCGCCGCCCTGGTGCCCCTGTTCGCCCTTTTTTACGTGGTGCTGGCCCCCTTCGTGGGTGCCTACGCCGATGCCCACCCCAAGGGGCGGGTCATGTTCATCAGCAACGCCATCAAGATCGTGGGTTGCCTGCTGATGCTCGGCGGCACACACCCGCTGCTGGCCTACACCCTGGTCGGCCTGGGCGCGGCAGCCTACTCGCCGGCCAAGTACGGCATCCTCACCGAACTGCTGCCGCCCTCGCAACTGGTCAAGGCCAATGGCTGGATCGAGGGCCTGACCATAGCCTCCATCATCCTGGGGGTGCTCTTCGGCGGTCAGCTCGTCGGCCCGGGGATGTCGTCCCTGCTGGCATCGACGGACATGGCGGGCATGGTGGGGATCGGCCACGTCGCCGAGGCGGCCGTCGCGGTGCTCGCGGGCATCTATGTCGTGGCCGCAGCGTTCAACCTGCGCATCCCGCTGACCGGCGTCACGCCGCGGCCCATGCCGCGCAACCCGCTGGCCCTGCTGCCCGATTTCTGGCGCTGCAACAACCGGCTCTGGCGCGACCGCCTGGGCCAGATCTCGCTGGCCACGACCACCCTGTTCTGGGGGGTGTCGGGCAACCTGCGCTACATCGTGCTGGCCTGGGCCGGCGCGGCCCTGGGCTACTCCACCACCCAGGCCTCCTCGCTGGTGGGCGTGGTCGCCCTGGGCACCGCGGTGGGCGCCGTCCTCGCCTCCCTGCGCATGCGGCTGGACCATGCCACCCGCGTCATTCCGCTGGGCATCGGCATGGGCATGCTGGTCATCCTGATGAACTTCATCGACAACGTCTGGGTGGCCGCCCCGTTCCTGGTGCTGCTCGGCGGCCTGGGCGGATTCCTGGTGGTCCCGATGAACGCGCTGCTGCAGCACCGCGGCCACAACCTCATGGGTGCCGGGCGCTCGATTGCGGTGCAGAACTTCAACGAGCAGGCCTGCATCCTGGGCCTGGGTTTTCTCTACAGCCTGGCCACCGGCTTCGGACTCTCGGCCTTCGCGGCCATCACCTGCTTCGGCCTGCTGGTGGCCGGCATGATGTGGGCCATCGCGCTGTGGTACCGGCACAACGTGCGCAGGCATCCGCACGAGCTGCGCCGCCTGCTGACCATCGCCCGCCGCGACGACCTGCACGGGTGAGGCATCACCGCACCGGACCGTCCGCACCCGCAGGGACGCCCCCTTCCCCGGAGGAAAACACGATCTCCGTCGGTGCAAAGACATCCTGCCTGACCAGGCGGTGCTGGGCCAGTTGCCGGTACAGCGCCGCCTCCGACACCGAACGCGACAGGTAGGCGTCGCAGCCGGCCAGACCGGCCTTGATGCGGTCCATGCTGCCCGCGTGGGTGGCGAACATCAGGACGGCGGGCGGCTGACCGTTGGGCAGCCGCTGCTGGCGCGCCACCCGGCAGATCTGGAAGGCATCGGGGTTGCCGGTGACCCGGTCGATCACCACCAGCCGGTAGGGGTGCGCGCGCAGCATCTGCTCGGCCTGGCCGCCCTCGCGCGACCAGTCCACCTTCAAGCCATAGCGCGCGAAGCGCCTGTACAGGATCCGGCCCTCGACCAGGCTGTCCGACACCAGCAGGGCGTCGCCGCGCGGCATCTCGTCCGCCGGCTGCCGGGTCCGCCGGCTCGCCGGCCGGAGCGAGGGCAGCGGCAGCTCCTCCAGCCCGCCGAAATCGGTGAGCCGGATCACACCCGGGCGGGCCATGCGCTGAGCCAGCGCCGACGGTTCGGGCACCAGCGGCGCCGCCGGCGTCCGGGCCGGCGCAGCCCCGGGGCGCCGCACCATGAGGCGCGTCGGCGGGAACTCGGTCTCGGGCGCGCCTGGCTGGCTGCGTGGCTGCAGGGGTCGACGCGGCTGGTGCATGCTTTCCTCCAGCGGCTTGAACGGCGAGGCCAGGCGCGGCTCGGCAGGCACCACGGCCCGCCCTGCGGACGTTGCGGGGCGCACCCCGGCCAGGCGGTCCAGCTCCGCCAGCACGGACACCAGCTTCACCGGCTTGCGCACCAGCGGCCAGCCGGTTCCGCCATCGTGGCGACCGATCAGGAGCACGCGCCCCGGCAGTTGCGCCTGGCGCAGCAGGTCCATGGCCTGGCCGTTGTCGGCGTTGGCGACCAGCAGTTGGGCATCGACGACCTCATCCTGCACGTGATAGGCTGGCGGACGCCGGGATGCCAGACGGAAAAAGGCCTCGAAGGTGGCCGATTCGTGCTGGGCAAACCCGACCAGAGCCACCGTGAATGCGCGTTTCATCCTGTCAGTCCAAGTTGTTCAATCGGGAACTGCGCGGAGTATGGCATCGCCCACAGCAGATACCTTCTGCCCAACCACCCACAGGGCGCTGCAATGACACACCCATGTGGCCCAGCCGACACACCTTGTCACATATTTCACACCGCCATGCCGACCGCCTACGACTTCGACGCCGTCTCCATCGATGGACAACCCGTGGCGCTGGCGCAATACCGCGGCCGGGTGCTGCTGATCGTCAACACGGCCAGCGCCTGCGGCTTCACACCGCAGTTCGGCGGCCTGGAAGCGCTGTACCAGCGGTACCGTGAGCGGGGCCTGACGGTACTGGGCTTCCCCTGCAACCAGTTCGGCCATCAGGACCCGGGCAGCAACGAAGCCATCGGGGCTTTCTGCCAGCGCCACTACGGCGTGAGCTTTCCGATGATGGGCAAGATCCAGGTCAATGGCGCCGGCGCCCACCCCCTGTATGGCTGGCTCACGGCCGAAGCCCCCGGCATCCTGGGCAGCAAGGCGATCAAATGGAATTTCACCAAGTTCCTGGTCGGCCGGGATGGCCGCGTCATCCGCCGGTACGCGCCGCGGGACGCGCCCGACAAACTGGCCGGCGACATCGAGGCAGCCCTGAACATGTGAGGCCGGTCCGGCCCCCGCATCGCCCCCGTGCGCATCCTGTGGTGCCTGACCGGCGCCTGCCGGCGCCTGCCGCGCGCACAGGATGCGCGGGACAGGCTCAGTCCAGCAGTTCCTTGGGAATGTTGCCGCCGTTGGCGGCAACGTGGCCCAGCACCTGCTTGTGCAGCCACATGTTCATCTTGGCCGAGTCGCCCATCAGTTCGTCGGGGCAGTACAGCTCCTTGGCCAGCTCCTTGCGTGCCGCCAGGCTGCTGTCCAGGCCCAGCAGCTTGAGCAGGTCGACGATGGAGGTTTTCCAGTTGAGTTTTTCGGGGTGCTTGGCGGCCTTTTCCGTCAGCAGGGCCATCACGTCCACCATGGCGATGGGCTGCACCACGGGTTCGGCGGGCGCTGCCGGGGCGGCGGCGACCGGCGTTGCCGGCGCGGGTGCCGGGGCCGCGGCGGCCGGCGGCGTGATGACCGGGGCGGCGGCGGCCTCCTTCATGCCCAGTTTTTCCAGAATGTTGCTAAAGAATCCCATGGCGCATTGCTCCTGATGTGTTGACGTTCGACGGCCCACCCTGACGCCCGGTACACGGTAGCGGGGCCAGGATGGTCCGGTGACAGCTTAACGCCTGCCGCGGCTGACGGCATACCCCCACCCCGGCACCGGGCCGACATCACCCCCCAGGCGTGCAAAATGCCGCCCGGTGTCAACCCAGCGCGTCATCGAGCAGTTCGACCCAGTGCCGCA
>NZ_JAQVEJ010000138.1 GCF_028698005.1 Hydrogenophaga sp. | reverse complement strand
GGGGGGCGGTGCGCTCTCGCTCGTTCCGTTTTGTCGTGATCGACGAAGCCTTCGGGCGCGGCTCGGATGAATCGGCCCAGTATGGGCTGGAACTGTTCCGCCAGCTCAACCTGCAACTGCTGATCATTACGCCGCTGCAGAAGATCCACATCATCGAGCCCTACGTGTCCAGCGTCGGCTTCGTGCACAACGAAGGCGGCCGTGAGTCGCGGCTGCGCAGCCTGAGTATCGAGGAATATCGAGCACAGAAGGCCGCTACCACGGGAGGCGCTGTATGACATGGAGCCAGCCCGCCGACCTTCGCGCGCAGATCGAACGGCTGTGGCAGCGCGGCGAGTTGCTGCGTGCCGTGGTCGGCGACGGCACGCTGGGCTGGCCGTTGCGGCTATCGCTGAAGTCGCCGTCCGCCGCCGATCTCAGCAACCTTTTCGATGCCGTGCGCGGCTGGGCGCGCGACATCAGCGCCATGCCACGCGTGCGCATTGAATGGCGCGAGTGGACGCACCGTGTGCAGGGACGGCAGCGCCTGCCGGACACGCTCTGGATCGATACGCTGGAAGACGCGCTGGCGATGATCGGCAAGACCGGAGATGCCCACCGGTTCCAGGCGCTCTGGCAGCAAACTGCCGAAGCGCAACCCGCACTGCTGCCGTGGCTGCACAGATCACCGTTGCAGACCTTGGCACTGGCCGAACACTGGCCGCGCCTGCTGGCCGTGGTGGCCTGGGTGCGAACCCATCCGCGCCCGGGCGTCTATCTTCGGCAGGTCGACGCGCCGGGCGTGGACAGCAAGTTCATCGAAGCGCATCGCGGTACGCTGGCTCAGTGGCTGGACCTGGCCTTGCCGACTGAAGCCATCGAGCCTGCTGCAACCGGGATGGCTGGGTTTGCCCGTCGCTACGGCTTTCTGGAGAAGCCCGTTCGCATCCGCCTGCGCTTGCTCGATCCGCAACTGCCCCAACTTCCCGGCTGCACCGGCCTGACCGACATCACCCTGGATGAGGACAGCTTCGCCGCGCTCGCCCTGCCTGCGCAGCGTGTCTTCATCACCGAAAACGAGGTGAACTTCCTGGCCTTTCCGCCGGTGTCCGGTGCCATCGTCGTGTTCGGTGCTGGCTATGGTTGGGGAGCGCTCGCCCGAGCCAACTGGCTGCATCGCGCCTCTCTGCACTATTGGGGAGACATTGATACCCATGGCTTTGCCATTCTGGACAGCCTGCGCAAGTATTTCCCGCTGGCCGCTTCGTTTCTCATGGACCGCTCCACCCTGATGGCCCACGCACTTCAATGGGGTGAGGAGCCCCTCGACAAACGCCATACGTTGCCCTTGTCCCGACTGGTCGATGATGAACCCGCTCTCTACGACGACTTGCGCGGTGATCGAATCCGGCCACAACTGCGGCTGGAACAGGAACGCATCGGCTATCGCTGGCTGTGCGCGGCGTTGGTCGCAACAGTCCGGGACGATTTCCGGCCGTAGCGGCATTTCCTGCCGGCGTTGTCAGGGCGTGGTCGATTCGACGAACGCCGGCTCGAAGTCTTGCAGGTCGGTGCCGCGCATGCCCAATCCCCGCGCCACCGCACGCCAGCCCGCCACGGACTGGGCCACTTCGCTCCAGATCGCCCCCGCTTGCGCCGCATCCAGCCTGAAGTACGACGCCGCGGCCATCAGCATGTCCCGACTATCGATGACGCCCGCATCCTCGGTCAGCCAGGTCTTGCTCTCCCGACGGTCGCCCGGCATCGGGTTCAGGTCGAAGGCTGGCGACAGACGCCAACCGCGCTGACGGGCGTCGTACAGGAAGCCGGTGTTGCGCAGGTGGTCGTCGGTGTTGCAGATCAGGAAGTTGAAGGCCAGCCGGCGCCACAGCTCATGGATGTCGGCAATCGGATCGGCGCCTGCCTGCAGCAGCACGTCCACCAGTTCGGTGTAGGCGTGCGTCGCATCGCGGCCATCGGACTGGAGCATCGTCGCGGCCGACACGTAGGGGATGCGAGCGCCATCATCGGTGCGGTCGAAACGCCGGATGACGGCGACCGCCGTGCCGCCGATCACTTCCACGCGCGCCGGCGCCACGCGGATGCCGGCCTTGTCCGCCAGTTGCATGGCCAGCACTTCGCCCCGGATCACGTCGCGCCGGTCCGCCTGGCTGGGGAACTTGCCCACCGCCAGTCGGCCATCGGTATCCCGTACCGTCGACTTCGGCCTGGCGCCGCCCAGCGACGTGCCTTGTCCCAGCAAGTAGCGCAGGTCCTGCACGCTTTCCGTTCCGTCTTCCAGGGCGCGGGCCGCGTGGAGCACCTTGTCCAGTTCCACCAGGGGTGGTACATGCCGATTCGCCCCTCCAGCGCGAAGGTAGGCGCCAGATAGCGGATCGAACAGGCGCAGCGCGCCGACGCGCGCCTCGTCATCCACCCACATCACGAAGTCCACCGGGTCCAGTGCAGGCGTGTCGCGGTCTTCCTGCCGCAGCTTCGCATGGGCGCGCCGGATCACGCGCTCGCCCCAGGCGTCGGGCGCGGTGTCCTCCAGCGCGAGGAAGAACACCTGCCGGGGGTGCTGCACGCCGGCCACCGGCTGGAGATCGGGCGACAGCGTGAAGAAACGGGCGTCCTGCAGCCAGCCGTCGTCGTAACTGAACGCGCTGCGCCGGCCGCTACCCAGATGCAGGCGCCCCACGACCAGGCCGCTGGCCCCCAGATGGACTTCAAGGTCCGGACGTCGTGTGGGCCGAGGCGCTGCCATCAGAAGCCTTCCAGGTCATCGGCAGGCGCGGGCGCATCACCTTTGCCGACGACGGGTGACGCCTGCCGCTTCCTGCCGGCAGAGGTGCGTACTCGCTGCGGCAGTTGCTCCCGCACCAGTTCCATGCCGAGCGCATCGTTCTCCAGGGTCATCGCCTGGGCCAGGTCATCGAGCCGGCCCAGCACGTGCAACGCGCGCAGGAAGGTGTGCAGCGCGGTGCCGGGATAGCCATCTTCCATGCGCCTGACGGTGCTCAGGGACGTGCCGATGCGTTGCGCAAGGTCTTCCTGGCTCAGGCGGCGCATGCGCCGCGCTGCCGAGATGTCCTGCCCCAAGCGGCGCAGCGCGCGCGCGACAGGCTGCGGCATCGCCACCTGCGCGCCAGAACGTTTTTGCTCGGAAGAAGACATCTTTTATCGCCTCAAATGTGAGCTTATTTTTCAAATAAGCATTCATATTTGAACGTAAAAATGGAGGACAGTCAATCCTGTCCATACCACATGGCGACTGCCGCCCGTCGCAGTTCTGGTGACTGCGCTGCGCCATTGCGAGCGTCCCCTGTTCGCGGGAGGTATCACCGGGCTGCCAGCACCCAATGAAATCCGACGGGTGATCTCACCCTGCCCGGCAATCCGGGATCGTCTGCCATCGCCCAGCAACGCCCATGCACAGCCACCAGGGTCATGTTTAGACGCGCCTACAGGCCGAGGCTGTGTTTCGCTGCTCCGAAGTTTGGAACGTACTCCACACCAACGTCCTCCAGATCGGCAGCGATTCCATCTTGAAGACGTCGGGTTATCGGCACGTAGTCCTCCTTCGTCTTCGACGAGGCGGACACGATCGGCGCCGACAGCCTGCCTTGTCCCCTGAATCCTCCAGCCTTGTGGACCAGCGTGCACCTCTTTCTCCAAATGTCGAGGGAGTGCAGTGGGCACGGTCTTGCAGTTGCCTTCCCCGTAGCGCGGCGTTCTCGCCGTCATAGGCGGCGAACGCTTGTGCGGGCTGGCATCCTGGTGCTCCCACCTGGTGATCCCAAACTGCTTGCGCCGTGCCGAGTCCTGAATGCTTGGGGCATTCCGCCCGACACATTCTCAAGGATGAAGACGTACCAGACTATCGAAGCAAGAGCGTTGGAACCCGCGACGAACGCAGCAACTCGGTCGTCTTGCTACCGAACAGCAGACTGCGAACCGGCGAATGCCCGAACGCGCCCATGATCAGCATGTCGATGGCCTGCTCGCGCACCGTTCGGGCAATGACGTCCTGTGCGTCGCCCGCGGCCAGCGAAACCGTCACCTCGAAGCCTGCGGCCTGGAGGGTGTCCCTCGCCCAGTCCAGAGACTTCGGGACGTTTTCGCGGTGCTTGCCCGACATCAGCAGCAGGATGGGCAGGCCGCGCAACAGCGGACTGCCCGCCACCATTTCGACGCCGCGGCGCGTGACGGCGCCGCCATCGAAGGCGATCATCACCCGCTCGGGCGCCTTGAAGTCCTCGGTCACGGTCAGGATGGGCCGGTTCAGCGCACGCACCAGATGCTCGACGTGGTGGCCCAACTCGTGCTGCGCCTTCTCGGCGCCTGCCCCGCGTCGGCCCAGCACCAGCAGGCGCACGCCTTGCGATTGCTCCACCACGGTTTCTTCCAGCGCGCCGTGACGCTGGCGCACATCGACCCGCATTGCGCCGGCAGCCAGAGCTCGCTCGCGCAACCGATTCAGAAACAGCCGGCCGTGCTCCCGCGCGCCCTTGGCGCGTGCTTCATCTTCGGCCGACAGTTGGGCCAGCAGGCCTTCCTGGGCGTCAATGCCGATGGCGCCGCTGTGGTCATTGCCCGAGGCCCGTTCCGGGTGGCTGTCGATGACATGCAGGAACTCCAGGGGCGCCATCATGCGCCAGGCCGCCCATGCGGCGTAGTCGGCCACATGATCCGCATATCGGGATTGATCTACGCAGGCCAGTACCTTGTTTTCGTTTTTCATGGTCCGTTCCTTTCTCAATGGCCCGCGAGCATGTCGGCGGCGCCGTCCTTGTCGTGGACGGCGAATTTGTCCACCATCGTGGAACTGGCTTCGTTCAGGCCGATCACTTCCACCTCCGTGCCTTCGCGCCGGAATTTGATGACCACCTTGTCCAGCGCGCTCACCGCGGTGATGTCCCAGAAGTGGGCGCGGCTGACGTCAATGCGCACCTTGTCGATCACTTCCTTGTAGTCGAAGGCGTTGGTGAAACGCTCGGCCGAGGCGAAGAACACCTGGCCGGTGATGGTATAGGTGCGCATGCGGCCTTCGTCCTCGGTGCGCGAGGACGCATGGAAGATGCGGCCCACCTTGTGCGCGAAGAAGAAACCCGACAGCAGCACGCCGACCAGCACGCCTTTGGCCAGATCGTGGGTGCCCACCGTCATGGCGACGGTCGCCAGCATCACCACGCTGGAACTCTTGGGGTGCTCGCGCAGGTTGCGAAACGATGCCCAGTTGAAGGTGCCGATGGACACCATGATCATCACCGCGACCAGCGCGGCCATCGGGATGCGTGCCACCCAGTCGCCGATGAACACCACCATCAGCAGCAGGAACACACCGGCGGCGAGCGTGGACAAACGGCCCCGGCCGCCCGATTTCACGTTGATGACCGACTGGCCGATCATGGCGCAGCCCGCCATGCCGCCGAGAAATCCGGTGGCGATGTTCGCCACGCCCTGACCCACGCATTCGCGGTTCTTGTTGCTGTTCGTGTCGGTCAGGTCATCGACGATGGAGGCCGTCATCATGGATTCCAGCAGGCCCACCACCGCCAAGGTGGCCGACACCGGAAAGATGATCTTGAGCGTCTCCAGGTTCAGCGGCACATCGGGCAGCAGGAACACCGGCAGGCTGTCGGGCAATTGGCCCATGTCGCCCACGGTGCGGATGTCCAAGCCGAGGAAGATCGCCACGGCGGTTAGCACCACGATGGCCACCAGCGGGGACGGCACAGCCTTGGTGACATACGGGAACAGGTAGATGATGCTCAGACCCGCTGCCGTCATGGCATAGACATGCCAGGTCACGTTCGTCAGCTCGGGCAACTGGGCCATGAAGATCAGGATGGCCAGTGCGTTGACGAAGCCGGTGATGACCGAGCGCGAGACGAAGCGCATCAGCGCGCCCAGCTTGAGCCAGCCGGCGACGATCTGGAGCACGCCGGTCAGCACGGTGGCGGCCAACAAATATTGCAGGCCGTGCTCCTTGACCAGCGTGACCATGACCAGGGCCATCGCGCCCGTGGCGGCCGAGATCATGCCGGGCCGCCCACCGGCAAAAGCGATGATCGTGGCGATGCTGAAGGAGGCGTAGAGCCCGATCTTGGGATCGACTCCAGCGATGATGGAAAAAGCGATGGCTTCGGGAATCAGCGCCAGCGCGACGACGATGCCTGCGAGCAGGTCGTTGCGGACGTTGGACAGCCAGTCCTGGCGAAAGGATTTGATCATTGTTCTATTCCGAGAGAAGACTCAGCCACGGGCTGGAACGGACACAGGCGCGAATGCGTCTTTCCGAACCCGGAATAGAAAGCCGTCCCTACGCAAAAAAGGGGACGGCAAGACGCAGTCAAACGGACGCGCAGCCTCGTGCGAGCAAGAAATGAGGAGGGAAAAGCTGGCTCGCAGCGAGAATGAGACTTACACCGGTGGGAACTCCAATTGACTGCGGACAGAGGCGAAGCTCGTCATTTTAAAGGAGTTGCAGGCCAAAAGCGAAAACGCCCACCCGGAGGCCGACCGGGCAGTTCCCATCAACGGGCCAAGAACCAGCCGGCGGCCGATGCCAGGACAACGACCAGAGCCGGCGGCGCCTTGCCGATCACCAGCAAGCCAAATGCCGCGAGCGCGAGCCCAAAGTCCGCCCGATTCTGGATCGCACTGGTCCACACCGGGTCGTACAGCGCCGATAGCAGGATGCCCACCACCCCCGCATTGATGCCCGCCATCGTGGTCTGAATGCCCTGCCGGTGGCGAAGGCTCTCCCAGAACGGCAGTGCGCCCACGAGCACCAGCAAGGCCGGCAGGAAAACCACACCCAACAGCGCCAGTCCGCCCCACCAGCCGTGCAGCGGCCCCTGGGCCACCGCGCCCAGATAGGCCGCGAAAGTGAACAGCGGCCCCGGCACCGCCTGGGCGGCGCCGTAGCCTGCCAGAAAGTCGGCGTTGCTGACGGCGCCGCTGGGCACTACGGTGGTTTGCAACAGCGGCAGCACGACGTGGCCACCGCCAAAGACCAGCGCGCCGGCGCGGTACACGCCTTCGAGCAGGGCCAGGACGGATGATCCGCTGGCCGCCGCCCACAGCGGCAGGCCGACCAGGGGCAAGGCGAACAGCAGCAAGGCCACGACGCCGAGCGTGCGTGAGACAGGATAGGCATGGGGCTGGCCGCCGGCCGGCTGCGACAGCTTCAGTCCCCAGTGGCCCAGCAGGCCCGTGACGACGATGGCGATGATCTGTCCCGTGGCCGATGGCAGGAACAGGGTCAGCAGCGCGGCCAGAATCGCCAGCGCGGCACGCGGGCGATCCGGGCAAAGTGACCTGGCCATGCCCCATACCGCTTGCGCCACGACGGCCACGGCAACGACCTTCAGCCCATGCACCCAGCCCGATTCGGCCAATCCCTGGTACTGGGCAATGCCGAAGGCGAACAGGATCAGCGCAATCGCCGATGGCAAGGTGAATCCCGCCCAGGCGGCCAGCAAGCCGGGCCAGCCCGCGCGGCCCAGGCCCAGCGCCATGCCGACCTGGCTGCTGGCCGGGCCCGGCAGGAACTGGAACAGGGCGACCAGATCGGAGTAGCCGCGGTCGTCGAGCCAGCGGCGGAGTTCGACGAACTCCGTGCGGAAATAGCCCAGATGCGCGATCGGCCCGCCAAAGGAGGTCAGCCCCAGCCGCAGGAACACCAGAAAAACCCGCCAGGCGCTGTCGCGCTCTGCAGTAGTAGGCACCGTCATCAAATAGCCTCTTGCTTCATGCGCTTGGACAACGCCTCGGCGCTTTCCTTGCGCTCGCTGTAGCGGTCCACGAGGTACGGCGCCGCGTCGCGCGTGAGCAGCGTGAACTTCATCAACTCTTCCATCACGTCCACGATGCGGTCGTAATAGGCCGAAGGCTTCATGCGCCCGGCGTCGTCGAATTCCTGCCATGCCTTGGCAACCGAGGACTGGTTGGGGATGGTCA
>NZ_JAQVEJ010000137.1 GCF_028698005.1 Hydrogenophaga sp. | reverse complement strand
GCGGCTGGTGCCCTCGGCCTGCAGCCGGTGCAGGGCTTCGAGCACGGGCTTGAACGGGCCACTGCCCAGCGGCTGTGAGGCGTTGTCGGCCTCGTGCGCCTGGAAGGCCGACAAGCCCTGCGACTGGAAGACGCGCTCGGCCTCGTCGGAAAACAGCACGGCATCACCGTCGAAGGCGATGCGCACTTCGTTGGGATGCGCATCGCTGGCCCGCACCGACAGCGGATACACCTGCGCGGCCGGCACGCCGGCATCCAGGGCGGCACGCACATCGGCCAGGTGGGCCGATAGGAACAGGTTGGCGCGCAGCGGCCGCAGGTAGCGCCAGGGCGGCCGCCCGCGCGTGAAACTGCCGCGCTGGATCGGCAGCCCGTAGTGCTGGGCCGAACGGAACACGCGCATGCCCGAGACCGGGTCGTTGCGCGAGAGGATCACCACCTCCACCCGCTGGGTGTCCTGGTCGTTGAAGGCCAGCAGCTTGTGCACCAGCGAAAACGCCACGCCCGGCGGCGCGGGCTGGTTCAGCCGCTCCAGTTGCAGTCGCATGTAGGCGAGGTCGTCACCCTTTTCGAATTCGCGATTCTCTTCCTCGAAGTCGAACAGCGCGCGCGAGGAAATGGCAACGACCAACTGGCCTTCCAGGGTGACGGGCATGGGTGCGAATCGGTGCTTTCAGGAAATGGCGTCGGGCACGCGACGCAGCAAGGCCGGCGTGCTGGCCCTCGATTGTCGCACCGCCGCATGACCGACTGGACGTTCGAAATCCGGACGCCTGTCCGGAAATGCACCGCAGCACAGGGCGCGTGCCTGCCTGCCGCACCAGGGCACGGTATCAGGATTAACCCGAGGCTGGCCCATACGAATCAAGCACTTGGCGCGTGATGGGCGCCGGCGCCGCGAAAGTGGCACGGCGGTTGCGCATGGCAAGGGCGGGCGTGGCGCAGCGCCCGTTCTTTCACCCCACAGAGGAGACCGCTTCATGGAAGTACAAGCACCTGTCCAGGTGATGGGCATCGACGCCGGCGGCACGATGACCGACACCTTTTTCGTCCGCAGCGACGGCCGCTTCGTCGTCGGCAAGGCGCAGAGCAATCCGGCCGACGAATCGCTGGCCATCTACAACTCGTCCCAGGACGCGCTGGCGCATTGGCAGCGCGGTGTCGACGACGTCTATCCCGAACTGGTGACCTGCGTGTATTCGGGCACCGCCATGCTCAACCGCGTGGTGCAGCGCAAGGGCCTGGAAGTCGGCCTGCTGTGCAACAAGGGCTTCGAGCACGTGCACAGCATGGGGCGCGCCATTCAGAGCTACCTGGGCTATGCGCTGGAAGAGCGCCTGCATCTGAACGCGCACCGCTACGACGAGCCGCTGATTCCCTTCGAGCGCACGCGCGGCGTGACCGAGCGCACCGACGTGCAGGGCGACATTGCCATCCCGCTGCGCGAGGATGAGGTGCGCCAGGCCGTGCGCGAACTGGTGGATGCCGGCAGCAAAGCCATCGTCATCGTGTTTCTGCAATCACACAAGAACGGCACCAGCGAGCGGCGCGCGCGCGATGTGGCGCTGGATGAGCTCAAAGCGTTGGGCAAGTCCGACATCCCTGTGTTCGCCTCGGTGGACTACTACCCTTCGCGCAAGGAAAGCCACCGCATCAACACCACCATTCTTGAAGCCTATGCGGCCGAGCCCTCGCGCCAGACGCTCAGGAAGGTCAGTGACCGCTTCAAGAAGCACGGCGGCAAGTTCGACCTGCGCGTGATGGCCACGCACGGCGGCACCATCAGCTGGAAGGCCAAGGAACTGGCGCGCACCATCGTCTCCGGCCCTATTGGCGGCGTCATCGGCTCCAGGCTGCTGGGCGAGGCGCTGGGCTACGACAACATCGCCTGCTCGGACATCGGCGGCACCTCGTTCGACATGGCCCTCATCACCAAGGGCAACTTCACCATAGCCAGCGACCCCGACATGGCGCGCCTGGTGCTGTCGCTGCCGCTGGTAGCCATGGACTCGGTGGGCGCGGGCGCCGGCAGCTTCGTGCGGCTGGACCCGTACAGCGGTTCCATCAAGCTCGGTCCCGACTCCGCCGGTTACCGCGTGGGCACCTGCTGGCCCGACAGCGGGCTGGACACCGTTTCGGTGACCGACTGCCACGTGGTGCTGGGCTACCTCAACCCCGAGAACTTCCTTGGTGGCGCCATCCAGCTCGACGTGCAGCGCGCGCGCGACCACATCAAGGCGCAGATCGCGGACCCACTGGGCCTGTCGGTGGAAGATGCCGCGGCCGGCGTGATCGAACTGCTCGACCTGCAATTGCACGAGTACCTGCGCTCCAACGTCGCCGCCAAGGGCTACAGCCCGAGCGATTTCGTGTGCTTCTCCTACGGCGGTGCCGGGCCGGTGCACACCTATGGCTACACCGAAGGGCTGGGCTTCAAGGACGTGGTGGTGCCGGCCTGGGCGGCGGGTTTTTCGGCCTTCGGCTGCGCCTGCGCCGAGTTCGAGTACCGCTACGACAAGAGCGTGGACCTGGCCGTGCCGCAACTGGCAGGCGCCAGCGAGAAGCAGGCCGCCGCGCAAACCCTGCAGTCCGCCTGGACGGAACTGACCGCCAAGGTGATCGAGGAGTTCCGCATCAATGGCTTCAAGCCGGAAGACGTGATCCTGCGCCCCGGCTACCGCATGCAGTACATGGGCCAGCTCAATGACCTGGAAATCGACTCGCCCGTCACCCAGGCCGATAGCGCTGCCGACTGGGACCGCATCGTGGACGCCTACGAGGACACCTACGGCCGCGTGTACGCCAACTCGGCGCGCTCGCCCGAACTGGGCTACTCGGTCACCGGCGCCATCATGCGCGGCATGGTGGCCACGCAAAAGCCTGTGCTGCCCGAAGACCCCGAGGGCGGCCCCACGCCGCCGGCCGAGGCCAGGCTGGGCACGCGCAAGCTTTACCGCCACAAGGTCTGGCACGACGCCGACGTGTGGCAGATGGAGTCGCTCAAGCCCGGCAACCGCGTCACGGGGCCGGCCATCATCGAATCCGACGCCACCACCTTCGTCGTGCCCAAGGGCTTTGCCACCACGCTGGACAAGCACCGCCTGTTCCACCTGCAGGAAGTCAAGTAAACCAAGGAGACAAACCCATGAACATGATGTCCAAACAGGAAATCGGCCTCGCCAATCTGCTGGGCAATGGCCTGACGCTCAAGCAATTCCGCGACGGAATCCTGGAGCGCACCGAGGCCACCGGCCACTACAACGGCCTGAAGAACCTGGCGTTCAAGGAAAGCGACCCCATCCGCTATGAGAAGCTGTTTTCCAAGCTGCGCGGCGGGTTGGTCCATGCGCGCGAGACAGCCAAGAAGATTGCCGCCAGTCCCATCGTCGAGCAGGAAGGCGAGCTGTGCTTCACGCTGTACAACCCGGCTGGCGACTGCGTGCTCACCTCCACGGGAATCATCATCCACGTGGGCACCATGGGCGCGGCGATCAAGTACATGATCGAGAACGGCTGGGAGAACAACCCCGGCATCCAGCCCGGTGACATGTTCACCAACAACGACTGCCAGATCGGCAACGTGCACCCGTGCGACATCGCCACCATCGTGCCCATCTTCGCGCACGGCAGGCTGGTCGGCTGGGTCGGCGGCGTCACCCATGTCATCGACACCGGCGCCGTCACGCCCGGCTCCATGTCCACCGGCCAGACGCAGCGCTTCGGCGACGGCTACATCGTCACCTGCCGCAAGACCGGCGCCAACGACAAGCCGTTCAAGGACTGGCTGCACGAGAGCCAGCGCTCGGTGCGCACGCCCAAGTACTGGATTCTCGACGAGAAGACCCGCATCGCCGGCTGCCACATGGTGCGGCAGATGGTCGAAGAGGTGATCGAGGAAGTTGGTCTGGATGCCTATGAGAAGTTCAGTTACGAGGTGATCGAGGAAGGCCGCCGCGGCCTGCAGACGCGCATCAAGGCCATGACCATCCCGGGCAAGTACCGCAAGGTCGCCTTCGTGGACGTGCCCTACAAGCACGAGGACGTGCAGACCCCGAACGCCTTCGCCAAGCTCGACTCCATCATGCACTCGCCGGTGGAAATCGAGATCCGCCCCGACGCTTCCTGGCGGCTCGACTTCGAGGGTGCCTCGCGCTGGGGCTGGCACAGCTACAACGCGCACCAGGTGGCCTTCACCAGCGGCATCTGGGTGATGATGACGCAGACCCTGGTGCCCACCCAGCGCATCAACGACGGCGCCTACTTCGGCACCGAGTTCCACCTGCCCAAGGGCACCTGGATGAACCCGGACGACCGCCGCACCGGCCACGCCTACGCCTGGCACTTCCTGGTCTCGGGCTGGAGCGCGCTGTGGCGCGGGCTCGGCCAGGCCTACTTCTCGCGCGGTTATCTGGAGGAGGTCAACGCAGGCAACGCCAACACCAGCAACTGGCTGCAGGGCGGCGGCATCAACCAGGAAGGCGAGATCCACGCCGTCAACAGCTTCGAGTCGTCCTCGTGCGGCACGGGCGCGGGCGCCATCAAGGATGGCCTGAACCACGCCGCCGCCATCTGGAACCCCGAGGGCGACATGGGCGACATCGAGATATGGGAAATGGCCGAGCCGCTGCTCTACCTGGGCCGCAACATCAAGACCAACTCCGGCGGCTACGGCAAGTACCGCGGCGGCTGCGGCTTCGAGACGCTGCGCATGGTCTGGAAGGCGCAGGACTGGACCATGTTTTTCATGGGCAACGGCTACATGAATTCCGACTGGGGCCTCATGGGCGGCTACCCGGCGGCCACCGGCTACCGCTTCGAGGCGCACAAGACCGGCCTGCAGCGGCGCATCGCCAACGGCGAGCAACTGCCGTTGGGCGCCGACCGAGACCCCGGCGCGCCCGATTACGAGAAGAACATCGACGCCACCGCTCTCGTCAAGCGCAACAAGCAGTGCATGACCACGGAGGACTGCTACGAGAACTACGACCTGTACCTCAACTACCTGCGTGGCGGCCCCGGCTTCGGCGACCCGCTGGATCGCGAGGTCGAGGCGATCGAGCGCGACCTCAACACCGCCGCACTGCTGCCCGAGTACGCGAAGAAGGTCTATGGCGCCATCGCGAGCCAGGACGACAAGGGCCGCTGGACGGTGGACGCCAAGGCCACGGCGGTCGAGCGCATCAACATCCGCAAGCGCCGGCTGGAGCGCGCCATCCCGGTCAGGGACTGGATGAAGATCGAGCGCGAGCGCATCCTGGACAAGCAGGCCTCAACCCAGGTACAGCACATGTTCGCCACCAGCTTCGGCCTGTCCAGGAAGTTCGAGCAGCAGTTCCGCCAGTTCTGGAGCCTGCCCGACACCTGGACGCTGACCGAGGAGGAACTGAACGTGCCCACCTACGGCGCCAGGTTCCGCATGGACCTGTCCCAGATGCCCGACGTCCGCACCGTGGTGCTGGTCGACGAATGAACGCCGCGTTTGAACCCTGCAAGGAGACATCATCATGAGCATTTATACCCAGGACCAGATCGACAAACTCGTCGAGGGCAAGCTCGACTGGGACACCACTTTGCGCATGCTCACCATGCCCAAGGACGCCGAGCGCTTCCAGATGTACCTCGACACGCTGCAGCGCAGGCTCGACTGGGAGGACCGCATCGTGCTGCCGCTGGGCCCGCACCTGCACATCGTGCAGAAGGCCGGGAGCAGGCAATGGGTCACCAAGTGCGAATGCGGGCACGAACTGGGCGACTGGAAGGACAACTGGAAACTGCACGCGCACATCTACGTGCGCGAGGACGATGCGGCCATGAGCGAGGTCTATCCCACGCTGATGGCGCCCGACACGCAGTGGCAGGTGTACCGTGAGTACTACTGTCCGCAGTGCGCCACCATGCTCGACGTGGAAGCCCCAACACCCTGGTACCCGGTGATTCACGACTTCGAGCCCGACATCGACGCCTTCTACAGGGACTGGATGGGCCTGCCGGTGCCCGAGCGCGCTGGCGGATGATGCTCGGTCGCTCGGATACGCCCAGGTGTATCCGATGAAGCCGCGGCCTGCCCCCGTGAGGGTGGCCGGCCGCGCGCATGCCGCGATTTGGCGCGGCGCGGGAAGTCCCCTATCATTGATCGCCACAGCCGTTCCACGATGAAAGCACCGCCGCCAGAGCGGTGCCACGGAGCCATGGAGACAAGCATGCCAGGGACATCCAAGCAGATGTATTCCGACCCGCAGATGGAGTCGGCGGTGATGCGCGCCTGGGAGGACGCCCTGCAGGGGCGCCCCATCCAATATCCCGATGTGCTGCGCGAACTGGTCGACATGTCCTGGCAGCGCTGCCAGCAGGCCAGGGTCGACCCGCGAGCCCGCAGCGGTCCGGCGCCTTTGCCCGACGACCTGCTGTTCCTGCGGCGCGAGCGTCGGCGCGAACTGCTGCAAGCCAGTGCTCCCGTGATGTCGCTGGCGCGCAGTTTCCTGTCCGAAACCGGCACGCTGATGGCCCTGGCCGACACCGACTGCACCATTCTCAACGTCGAGGGCGACGGGCCGGCCATCGGCTCGGCGGAATCGATCCATCTCATGCCGGGCGTGGCCTGGAGCGAGGCGCTGTGCGGCACCAACGCCATCGGCACGGCGCTGGCGGTGGGCCAGCCGGTGCAGGTGCACTCCGCCGAGCATTACTGCGAGGGCATCAAGCGCTGGACCTGCTCGGCCACCGTGATCCGCCACCCTTTCGATGGCGAGGTCATTGGCGTGCTCGATGTGTCCGGCCTGTCGCAGACATTCAGCCGGCAAAGCCTGGCGCTCGTCGTCACCTCGGCGGGTCGTATCGAAAGCCGCCTGCGCATGACCGAGATGGAGCGGCGCTACCGCCTGCTGGATCTTGCCTTGCCGCGTCTGGCGCAGGCGGGCAGCGATGGCGCGCTGCTGTTCGACTACCGCGGCTGCCTCGTCAAGGCCAACGCCCATGCGCAGCAGGCGGTCGGCCTGGCGGGCGTGCGGCTGGGTCTGGATGCCTTGCGCCAGGTGCCCGAACTGGCCGTCAACCGCCTGCAGCATCCCTCGGCGCGTATGCGCCTGCCCGAATGGCTGCGCCCGCAGTGGCTGCACCCCTTGACCGAGAACGGGCAGATGCTGGGCACGCTGGTCGTTCTGCCCCATTTGCCCAGGCAGCGTGTCTGCACACCCGATGTGGCGCAGGCGCCCCACGATGCGTGGGCGTCGATTGTCAGCACCGATGCATGCATACAGCGCCTGATCGATCGGGGCCGCATGCTCTCGCAGTCGCGGATGTCGGTGTTGCTGCAGGGAGAGACGGGTGTTGGCAAGGAGTTGTTCGCGCGAGGCCTGCATGCCGGCGGGCCGTTCGTGGCGCTCAACTGCGGGGGACTGCCGCGCGAACTGCTGGCCAGCGAACTGTTCGGTTATGCCGATGGCGCCTTCACCGGCGCACGCAAGGGTGGCATGGCCGGCAAGATCGAGGCGGCCGACGGGGGCACGCTGTTTCTCGACGAGATCGGTGAAATGCCGCTGGACATGCAGGCCCACCTGCTGCGCGTGCTTGAAGACCGGGCGTTCTACCGCATCGGCGACAACACGCCCCGGCAGGTGGATTTCCGCCTGGTGGCCGCCACCCACCGCGACCTGCGCGGCGAGATCGAGGCGGGACGCTTCCGCATGGACCTGTACTACCGCATCGCCGTCACCAGCCTGCTCATTCCGCCGCTGCGTGAGCGCCGGGAAGACATCCCGCTGCTGAGCCGGCATTTCCTCGCCCGGATGCAGGCGGACGGCGGCACATCCGCTCAGGACATCGATGAAGAGGCGCTGGCCCTACTGCAGGCATACGACTGGCCGGGCAATGTGCGCGAACTGCGCAACGTGATCGAGGGGGCGACGCTGCAATGCCGAGGTGATGTGCTGGGACGGGAGTGTCTGCCGGTCGAGGTGCTCGGCACGGCC
>NZ_JAQVEJ010000136.1 GCF_028698005.1 Hydrogenophaga sp. | reverse complement strand
ACGGTCCTCATGCGGGTGGACGGTGTGCTCAGGCCGATCTTTGCCATGCCGCCCGCACTGGACCGGCTGGTCGCCTTCATCAAGCTCAAGGCCGAGATGGACGCCAGCGAGCAGCGCCTGCCGCAGGATGGCAGCTTTTCCATCGCCCTGATGGAGGTCGCCTACACCATCCGTGTCTCGACCATGATCTCCGAGTTCGGCGAGCGCGTGGCCTTGCGGCTGCTGCCCGAGCGCAGCGACCTCGACCGCCTGCAGGACCTGGGTTTTCTCGACGAGGACGTGGCCGAGATGGAGCGCTCGTTTTCGCGCCCCCACGGCCTCATTCTCATCACCGGTCCGACCGGCTCGGGCAAGAGCACGACGCTGCACGCGGCCTTGCGCATGCAGCCGCTGGTGGAACGCAATGTGCTCACCGTCGAGGATCCGGTCGAGTACCGCGTGCCGGTGGCGTGCCAGACCGAGGTCAACCGGCGTGCCGGCTACGACTTCGCCCACGCCATGCGGCACTTTCTGCGGCACGATCCGGACGTCATCCTGGTGGGTGAGGTGCGCGATCCGGAAACGGCCCGCGCGGCCCTCGATGCCTCGTCCACCGGCCATCTGGTGCTGTCCACGCTGCACGTGGGGGGGGTCTTCGGTGTCGTGCCCCGGCTGCGTCTGCTGGGTGTGGACGCCGAAACCGTGGCCGAGAACCTGGTGGCGGTGATCAACCAGCGCCTGGTGCGCTGCATCTGCCCGCATTGCCGTACGGCGCGTGCCGCCACCGCGGAGGAGCGTGCATGGCTGGGCGACGATACGGACGAGCTCTTTTACGGCACCGGATGTACCCACTGCCGTGGCTCCGGTTACCGGGGTCGGGTGCCCGTCTATGAGGTGCTGACCGTGCGGCGGGCGTTGGCCGATGCGATCGTGAGCGAGGCGCCACGTGCCCGGCTGCGGGAGCTGGCCGACGCCGGCGGCCTGCGACCGATGGCCCACCTGGCGCGCTACCGGGTTCGCCGGGGCGAAACCACCCTCGATGAGATCAGACGTGCCGTGGGGCTGGACTGAGCATGGACACGGACGCAACCATCGGCACGGCTCGCATGCGGGCCTATTACTACCGCGTTCTGCTGCCCCATGGCGCGGTCAAGCAGGGTTTCCTGCGCCTGCTGGTCGAGCGCGACCACTCGGTGCGCCTTCGGCTGGAGCAGCAAACCGAAGGCACGGTGCTGACGCTGACGCGCCTGCCCGGCTGGCTGGCCTGGGTGGCCGGTCTGGGGCGTTGGCTGCGAACCCCCGTTCGTCCCGAGGACCTGGGCGGCTTTCTGCGCGACATGGGCATCATGCTGGACGCGGGTGTGCCCATGATGGAAGCGCTGCAGACCCTGATCGAGGACAACTCCGGCAACGGCAACGTGGCTGGCATCGCCCGGCGTGTGCGGGTCGACCTGGCGGCGGGCATGCGCATACCCCATTCCTTCGCGCGCCATCCGGACGTGTTTCCCGAAACGGTGCGCAACCTGGCCGAGATTGGCGATGAGTCCGGCGCACTGCCGCGGATGCTGCTGGAATCCGCAGCCCATGTCGAACGGCTGATCGACATCCGGCGGGACATCCGCACCGCCATGATCTATCCGGCGCTGGCCCTGCTCTCGATCCTGGGTGTGGGCTTCTTCTGGCTTTACTACGTGGTGCCCAACCTGGCCCAGTTGTTCAAGCAGCTGCAGGCCAAGCTGCCGCCGCTCACGCAGTGGCTGATCGACGTCTCCGACACGCTCGTCCAGTCCCTGGGCCTGGTGGCGCTGGCGCTGGTGTTGCTGACCGCGTTGCTGGTCTGGCTCTACCGCTCGGTGACCGGGTTCCGGCAGGCCTGTCACGAGCTGGCGCATCGGGTGCCCATCCTGCGCACCCTGTCAACGGCCTCGGGCATGGCCTTCATCAGCGAGCACCTGTCGCTGCTGGTGCGCGCGGGGCTGGACTTCATGATGAGCCTGGACGTGCTGGCCCGTGCGACCAGCAACCAGTACTACCGGGCGCGACTGATCAAGGTGCGCGATGGCGTCGCGCGCGGCGAAGGGATCGGTGCCGCCATGCGCCGCGTGGGCGGGTTTCCGCCCATGGCGGTGCGCATGATCGCCGTCGGCGAAGAGTCGGGTTCCCTGGACAAACAGCTGGACCGGCTGTCCGTCGAATACCGCAAGCGCCTGGATGTGGTCGTCAAGTCGCTGGGCGAGATCATCAAGCCGGCGCTCATCCTGCTGGCCGGGGGTCTGTTCATTTTCCTGATCGTGGCGCTGCTGTTGCCGGTCTATGACCTGGTGCGCCAATCGGTCACGCAATCGCTGGGGGTAGGATGAGGGTGCACGCTGGAGGAGGCCGGCCATGGGGTGTTCGGCGCACGCGCGGTCTGACCTTGCTGGAGGTCATGCTGCTGATCGCCGCGCTCGGCGGGTTGACGCTGGTGGGCTTCCTGGAATGGCAGGAGCGCTCGGCAGCGCAGACCGTGCGTCAGGAGCGCCAGAGCCTGTCGCAGGCCGATGCCGCCGTGCTGACCTTTGCCACCGTGGCGCGCCGCCTGCCCTGCCCGGATGTGGACCGCGATGGTCTTGAAGACTGCGCCAGCAGCGGCCAGAAGGGCTGGCTGCCCACTGTCACGCTCCGGCTGGCGGGGGCCGATGCAGGGGTCGGCATCGCCCAGCTGCGGTACCTGGTGCAACGCGGTGGCGGTGATGCCGGGCTTGACCTGACGGCGCTCAGCGACAGCTGGCGCCCGCTGGGTTACGACGATGGCAGCGGCGGGTTCCAGGCCATGCTGGAGGCGCCACCCTACCCGGGCGACATTCTCACGCTGCCCGATTTTTGCCAGCGTGTGGATGCCGCACGCGCCGCCACGGCCACCGCCGACATGGCGCAGGTCAACGCATCGCCGGCCCGCACCGTGGCCTATGCGCTGGTGCACCCGGGACTGGCCGATGCCGACGGCGACGGTACGCTGTTCGACGGTGAAAATGCGGCAGCCGGCCAACGGGTGGAAGACCCGGACCGCAGCCCCGGGCTGGCCACCTATGACGACCTGGTGCTGGAGCGGTCCTTCCAGAGTTTGCGGCTGGCCTACCAGTGCCAGCCCCTGATCGACTCCATCAACACCGTGGCGCTCGGCCTGGATGTGGTGGAGCAGGTGGCCGAGATGCGCCAGGACAACATCGACTCGGCCGTTCAGGCGGTGGCCTTCGCCGCCCTGGGGGCAGCGATCACGGCGGTCGAGACGGTGGCTGCCGCCCTTGAGCTGGCCTCCGAAATTGCCAATGCCTCCGCGGCCTGGGCGCTGTGTGCGGCCTCGCTGGGCCTGGCGGTGAACGCCTGCGCGGCCGCGCCCCAGCACACGGCGGCAGCCGCGCTCGTTGGCGGGGTGATTGCGGCCAATATCGCATCGATCGCCGCCAATGTGACGGCGGCGGTCATGGCCGGCAATGCGTTGGCGCTGGCCAACAACGAGATCGACGCCAGCGATCTGGACTGTGGTCCGCAGCCGGATGTGGCTGCGCTGGTGGCCGCGGCCGAACAGGAAGTCCTGGACGCACAGGCCGCCCTGGCCGCCCTGATTCAGCAGATCAACGACAAGACGGCTGAGCGGGATGCGGCGATCACCCAGCGCGCCAACGCCATGAACAACCTGTACACCCAGATGCGGGATGGGGGCATCTGGTCGGAACGCGATGGTGCCGTCACCAGCCTGCTGAACGCAGCCGCCGCGTGGGAGACCGCCGATCTGGCCTACCAGACCGCAGAGGCCCGGGTCGAGGCACTGGAAGATGCCCGGGATAACTGGCTGGTCACGCTGACAGACTACAACGCCATGCTGGCCAACCGGTCAAGCTTGCTGGCGCAGCGCATCGACGAGATCGCGGTACTGGACCAGCAGATTGCGGATCTCAATACGCAGATCGCCAGCGAAACCGACCCTGTCGCCAAGGCCAGTCTCGAGGCACAGCGCAACGCACGGGTGCAGGAGCGCGCTGAAAAGGATGCCGAGCGGATGCTGCTGGATCCCGCCACCATCCCGGATCGCTTGCAGGAAGGGCGCGACGAGGCAGCGGCCAACTACAACGCCGCTGTCGCCGACCTGCCGGGTGCTATAGCTGCGAGGAACACTGCTTGGACGGCCAGAAACACGGCGCAGACCAACTACCAGACCGCTCGAAGCCAGATGTTTGCCAGCGGCATCTATCGACACCAGATGAGCAGTGGTGGAACCTATTACTGGACCTGCTCGGCGGCCAGTTGCGACGCGTCTACCGAGATCAATCCGAACACCCTGTTGGACGACGATATCGCGCACACCATCTACAACGTCCGTAACGACGTGCTGTCGGTGATGGCCACACTGATGGGAGGTACGGGTGACACCTACGGCTGGAACCGTCCGGCTGACGACAGCCTCTTCCTGCGCCCGGGCCAGCTGCAGCGAGAAATCGACGCCCTGGAGCTTCAGCGGGTACCAGCCCAGGACCGGGTGGACGATGCGATCGCCAACCGCGACGCGATCGTGGCCGAGGCGGCGAAGGTGCCCGCCTGCAACATCTCGGGCACCGGCGTCGGCCCCATGCCGCCGTCCATCGCCGAGCAGATCCTGATCAACGTGGACCGCAAGGGGGGCACCCGATGAGCGCGCAGACCCACCGCAGACAAGGCGGCTTCTCGCTCGTCGAGCTGAGTGTCGCGATGGTCATCATCGGCGTCATCGGGCTCTTCATCTGGCGCTGGGTGGCCGACAGCCGCGCACCCATGACCCGGATCGAGATCCAGCGCCAGCTGGCCGAAGCCGAAGCCGCCGTGGAGGGCTTCGTGCTGGCCAGGCACCGCCTGCCCTGCGCGGCCTCGTCCAGCCTGCTGGGCAGTGAAAGCTGTGGCGACAGCAGCGCGGTGGCCTTGCCCTGGCGCACGCTGGGCCTGGACAGTTCGTTTGCCGGGCTGCATTTCGGGGTCAACGGGGGAGGGGGTGTGGACCTGGCGGTGCAGCCGCCGGCGTCGGCATCGCCGGACCTGAACATCAGCTTCAGCGGCGTACCCGTGTTGCCGGGCTTTGACGCCGGCGCCGAGCCCGCTGCCGCCCGTGCGGCGGCCGACGCCGTGCAAAGCGAGATCGACAGGGCCGTGGCGCGCCGAGCCGCTGTCAACGGCCTCGACTGGTGCCGGGTCTTGCGCCGCTACGCGGAAAATCCGCTGGTGGGCGGCTCGCTGCGGGCGGGCAATGCCTCGGGCGACGTGGCCGTGGCCTTTGTCGTGGCGCATCCGGGCGAGAACCGTCGCTTCGAGGGCAGCAACGTGGTGGGCGGCGGCGGTGCCTGGCGCTTCGATCTGCCGGGGCGGCCGCAGAGCGCTGACTTCGACGACATCAGTCTGGCGGTCGGCCCAGCCGATCTGGCCGGTCGCATGGGCTGCGTGGCGCGACTGTCCGCCATGCAGGCGGCCGCACAAGGAGCCTACGCCGCCTATGACAACGCCCGCGTCATGCAGGAGTACTGGTCCTTGCGCCTGTTCGACATCGCCCAGGCCGAATCGGCCCTGGAGGGGGCCGAGACGGGCGTAATCATGTCGGCCATGGGGCTGGCGCTGGCCACGGCCAGCACCGTGATCAGCATTGCCTCGGCCGCCAACACCGAAGGCGTGACGGCTTTCACGGTGGCCATGGCCGCGGTCAACATGGCCATGGCCATCGCCGATGTGGCCTTGTCTGCTGAAGGGCTACTGGATGCACAGGAGGGGCTGGCCGAGTCCCAGGCCAAGCTCGCGGCATCGCATGTCTACGCCACGCAGGTGTACAACAGCTTGGCCGACGCGCTGCGCCATGCGATCGTGCTGGATGAGAAAGGGCTGAACCCATGAAGCGGCATGAAAGAGGCTTCACCCTCGTCGAGATTTCGGTGGCTCTGCTGGCCCTGGGGCTGGTGTTGCTGGCGGCGGTGGTGTTCTGGCAGCAGTCCGAGCGCCAGCGTGTGACGGTCCGCCAGATGGAGGTGCAGGACCAGTCGCGCGACGCGGTGCTGGGTTTCGTGCAGGCCCACCATCGCCTGCCGTGCCCGGCCGCGGACACGGGGGGGGCCGAGAACTGTGCCCAGGGCCAGGTGGGCCACCTGCCCTGGCGCACCCTGGGTCTGCCACGACCCGAAGCCGGGCAGTTGCGCTATGGCGTGTACCGAGAGGCGTCGGCCACGGCGCCGGACGACCGGGACCTGACCGTGCAGAGGGACCGCATGAACCCGCTGCGCGTGGTCACACCCGACCCGCGCCCGCAGAACGATATTGCACCCAATGAAAGTGCACCGATTACCCCACAGACAGTCGAGGTTCCACTGGGGGCCACACGATCCGGTATGGAAAGCGCACCGCTTGATGCCGCCTGCGATGCGTCGGATTCACCCCCGTGCCCGGCCACGCCCGTGCTCCGGGCCACCAGCCTGATCGACGTCTGCCTGGCCCTGAACACCGCGACCGACGCCGAGGTGGCGCCTGCCGCCGGGCTGGCCGTGCGGGCACTGGGCGCCACCGGTTCGCGCCGCGCCATGGCTTTCGTGATCGCCGCCCCCGGGCTGCTGGATGCCGACGGCAACGGGAGCGCTTTCGATGGCGAGAACGCGTCGGCCAGTGATGCCAGCCCGACCTTTGCCGCCGCCCAGGCGGCGGTGACTGACACCTACGACGACCTGGTGCTGGCCGTCAGCCACGCCGAGCTGTTCTCGACCTTGCACTGCGGGGCGGCCCTGGCGGCCATTTCGCATGCCCATGTCAACGCCGGCACTGGAGCCCTGGTGATGGAGCGGGCGCTTTACGACTACCGGGACCAGTTGTATGTGGCCGTGAAGCTGGCGGAAGCCGACGTCGCCGCCGCAGCGGCCGGCGTGTTGAGTGGGATCTCTGCCGGGCTGGACGCCGCGAAGGAGATGTTGGCCGCCACCGCAGACACGACCATGAGCGTGGGTGCCCGCTCGTTCCAGATCGGGTTGGCTGCGGCGGGCATTGCGGCCGCAGTGGCTGGTGGTGCGGCCGCCATCGCGGCCCAGGTTGATGCTGCGCTCTCGCTGGCGGAGGCCGAGGACGTCTGGGAAGACTTTGCCGCCCGCACCACCGCCATGACCGATGTGGCCCGCTCCGTCAATGAAAACGCCCTGAAGGCCGATGCCATCGGCTACTGACCCTGAGGTGAACCCCATGTCCCTATCTGTCCATACTTCCTCTTGCCACGTGGTTGGCGGTCGACCGCACCCGTCTGCGCGCCAACAGCGCGGCTTCACGCTGCTGGAACTGAGCATCACCCTGCTGGTGATCGGGCTGCTGCTGGGCGCGGTGGCGGTGGGGCGCGACCTTCAACGCACAGCGGCCAACCAGCGCCTGTCCACCGACTATGTGCAAGGCTGGCAGCTGGCCTACGAGACCTACCTCAATGGGGTGGGGCGGCCGCCCGGCGACAGTCCGACGAATCCGACGGGTCAGGTCAATGGCGGGGCCACACCGGGTACCGAGCTGTGCGGTACCACCATGATCAATGCGTTCCTGGCGGCAGGCATTCGCCTGCCCGAAGGCCGTACCGAAGGTCAGCCCGACCGCCAGGTCTATCTGGACAGCAACGGCAACCCGCAGGAAGTGCAGGTGTGCTTCCGGAACGTGACCTGGGCCGAGGCGGGCGCTTCGGTGGGCACCTATGTGCAGCGACCACGCAATGTGATGGTGCTCAAGAGCGTCACCTACTCACTGGCGTCGATGCTGGATCAGCAGATTGACGGCCGCAGTGATGCGCGCTTCGGACGGCTGCGCGACGCCCTGTACGCAGGCTCGAACACCGAGGTCAATGGCCAGATCTGGCCCATCGACGACCGCATGGCCTATGGCACGACCACCCCCAGTTCCCGTGACGAATCGCAGGTGGCCGTCACCACGGCCTACTTTCTGATGACGCAGTGATGCGGCGAGGCCCGGCCGACGCACGGGCAAAGTCCCGCGCCAGCGCGCTGATCGC
>NZ_JAQVEJ010000135.1 GCF_028698005.1 Hydrogenophaga sp. | reverse complement strand
CAGCAGCCAGTGGCTGCGCTTTGCCGGCGTCTCGGCCGGCGTGGCGGTGTTCGCCTCCATTCTCGGCAACGCCTGCTGGAACCGCGCCAGCCGCCTGCTGCCGCTGACGATGATCGGGCAGATGATCCTGTTCGAGACACTGTTCGCCCTGCTCTACGGCTTCCTGTGGGAAGCGCGCTGGCCCACGGTGCTGGAGGCGGTGGCCGTGGTGCTGGTCGGCGCCAGCGTGCTCAGCTGCATCTCGGCGCACCGCCGCGCGCCGGCGGCAACCGCCCACTGAACGCGTGTTCTGCCGGGGCGGCTGAGCGAGGCCGGTCAGGGGGTGCTGGCGAGCGCCTCACGCCCGCTGCCACCACCACGCACCCGCAGGTACAGCCAGCCGGCGATGAAGAGGTTCAGCAGGTTCCAGCCGATGCCATTGACAAACGCCACGCGGTAGCTGCCTGTCAGGTCGAAGATCCAGCCGGACAGCCAGCCACCCAGGGCCATGCCGACCAGGGTGGCCATGATGACGGCACCGACCCGCAAGCCGGCCTCCTGCAGCGGGAAATGCTCGCGCACGATGATGGCGTAGGTGGGCACGATGCCACCCTGGAACAGGCCAAACAGGGCGGAAATGACATACAGGGGCACCAGGCCATCGAAGGGCAGGAACAGCAGCAGCGCGACGCCCTGCAGGGCCGACCCCAGCAGCAAGGTGCGGATGCCGCCGATCCGGTCGCAGATCAGCCCGAACACCAGCCGGCTGACGATGCCGCAGGCCAGCATGAGCGACAGCATCCTGGCACCCTGGGCGGCACCAAAGCCCAGGTCGGTGCAGTAGGCCACGATGTGGACTTGTGGCATGGCCATGGCCACGCAGCAGGCCACGCCCGCCAGACACAACAGCGCCATCGCCTGATTCGGCGCCAGATCGAAGGGACGTGTGCGCACCGGGGGTGTGCCCGCCGCGGTGGCGGCCGAGGCCGGGAGGGCGGGCGGGCGCTGGCGCATGAGCCAGGACAGCGCGAACATGCCGGCGCCGCAGACCGCACCAAGCGCGATGTAGGTGGGCCGCCAGCCCAGGGTGTCGATGCCCTGCTGCACGATGGGCGGCCAGATCGCGCCGGCCACGTAGTTGCCGCTGGCGCACACCGCCACCGCGATGCCGCGCCGGCGGTTCCACCACAGTGCCGTGTCGGCCAGCAGGGGCGCAAAGGTGGCGGCGCTGCCAAGCAGCCCCATCGCCGCGTGCGCCAGGCCGAAGGCCAGGATGCCGCCCGACAGTCCCGCCCCCACAAACCCGCCCAACACGGCCAGGGCACCCAGCCAGAGCACGGGTGCCAGGCCGTGGCGGTCGGCCAGCTTGCCCGTCAGCAGACCGCCCAGCCCCAGGCAGACCATCATCAGGGTATAGGGCAGCGAGGCACCGGCGCGGCCGACGCCGAACTCGGCCTGCACCGCGGGCAACACCACCGGCAGCACGTACATGCTGCCGTTGCCCAGCACGACAAGACCCAGTGTCACCAGCAGGCGCCGCAGCGCCTGGGGCGAGTCGATGAGGGAGGGGTCTGCATGGGCGGCCGGCATACCGGGTGGATTATGCCGGCGCCATCTGCTCCCACGCAGCAATGGCCTCGGCGGCGTACATCAGCGCCGGCCCACCTCCCATGTAGACACAAATGGCCAGCATTTCCTCCAGCTCGTCCCGCGTGCAGCCCAGGCGGTGCAGCGCCTTCACATGAAAGCCGATGCAGCCCGAGCAGCGCTGCGTCACGCCGATGGCCAGTGCAATCAGCTCCTTGTGCTTGGCACTGATGGCACCCTCGGCCATGGCGGCCTTGGCCATGGCCCCGAATCCGGCCATGGCCTCCGGCTGCGCCTTGCGCAATGCCGCCATGCCGCCGCCGATGTCCCGGATCAAGCCGTTGTGATCAAAAGTGCCCATATGCCATCCTCTGAAAATTAATACTGCATAGAGTATATGAATATTCAGAAGTGGTTTTGCCCTGGATCAAACACCCATGGCCCGGCTACTCGATCAACACCTCCGGGTCCTCGGCATCCAGCACCGTCTGCGCCCAGGCTTCGAGCTTGTGGGTGTCGCTGCGCAGGATCTGCTGCTTGACCGGCAGGATCTGCGACGGGTGCATGGAAAAGCTGCGCAGGCCCATGCCCAGCAACAGGCGCGTCATGCCGACATCGCCCGCCATTTCGCCGCACACGCTCACGCCCTTGCCTTGCGCCCGCGCCTGGGCGATCGTGCTGGCGATCAGGCGCAGCACCGCCGGATGCAGCGGGTCATACAGGTGGGCCACGGCCTCATCGGCACGGTCGATGGCCAGGGTGTACTGGATCAGGTCGTTGGTGCCGATCGACAGAAAATCGAAATGGCGCAGGAACACCGGTACCATGAGTGCCGCGGCCGGCACCTCGATCATGGCGCCCAGCCGCAAGGGCCCGTAGGCCACACCGCGCTCGTCCAGTTGCTGGCGTGCCTTGTCGAGCAGGGCCAGGGTCTGGCGGATCTCGCTGGCATGCGCCAGCATGGGAATGAGCAGATGCACCGGCCCGTGGGCGGCAGCGCGCAGCACGGCGCGCAACTGCACCAGGAACATGGCCGGCTCGGCCAGGCTCCAGCGGATCGCCCGCAGCCCCAGCGCCGGATTCAGGTGCTCCTCGCCCGCCCGCGCCGGCGAACGGTCAAGCGGCTTGTCGGCACCCACGTCCACCGTGCGGATGGTCACCGGCCGGCCCTGCATGCCTTCGACCGCGCGCCGGTACGCCTCGTACTGCTCCTGCTCGTCGGGCAGGCGGCCGTTGCGGCCCATGAACAGGAACTCGGTACGAAACAGGCCGACCCCCGCCGCCCCGGCCTTGAGGGCAGCGGCGGCATCCTCGGGCTGCTCGATGTTGGCCAGCAACTCGATCTGCTGGCCATCGAGCGTCACGGCCGGCGTGTTGCGCAGACGGGCCAGGCGCTCGCGTTCGAGCTCGCCCTGCCGCTGCTTGAAGCCATATTCGGCCAACACCACCGGGGACGGCTCGACCACCACCACCCCGGCATCGCCGTCGATGATCACCCAGTCGTCCTGGCGGATCAGCTGGCTGGCCGAGCGTGCGCCGACCACGGCCGGGATGTCCATGCTGCGCGCCACGATGGCCGTGTGGCTGGTCTTGCCGCCGACGTCGGTGACGAAGCCGGCGAACACGCTCTGCTTGAACTGCAGCATGTCGGCCGGCGAGAGATCGTGCGCCACCAGCACCAGTGGCACATCCGCCGACGGCGCGAGTGGACCGCCCTGCGCCGTGGCCGGTGCCGCCACCGGCGAAGCCACGCCGCGCATGACGCGCAGCATGCGCTCGACCACCTGTTCCAGATCCGCCTTGCGCTCGCGCAGGTAGGGGTCTTCCATCTCCTCGAACTGGCGGACGATCACCTCCAGTTGCGTGGACAGCGCCCATTCGGCGTTGTAGTGGCGCTCGGTGATCCAGTGCTTGACCCCGTTGGTGAGCGTCTCGTCCTGCAGCATCAGCAGGTGCACGTCCAGCAGGGCCGCCAGCTCGGGCGGCGCATCGGTGGTGGCCATCGCCGCCAGTTGCTGCTGCACGCGGCCGATTTCGTCGATCACCGCGTTGCGCGCGTTGCGCAGGCGCTCGATCTCGGCATCGATCTGCTCGGGCTTGATGAGGTAGTGCGCCACATCGAGGCGGCTCGAGGCCACCACCACGGCCCGACCGATGGCCACGCCACGCGACACCGTGAAGCCGTGGATGGATATCGTCATGCCGGGCCACCTCCTGCGCGACGGTGACCTGCGCCATGGCGTGGCGTGGCGGCCACCATGGTCACTCGCCCTCGCCGAACTTGTCGTTGACCAGGGCCACCAGGGCGTCCAGGGCCTGCTGCTCGTCGGTGCCGTGGGTCTCGATCTCGACCACCGAGCCGATACCGGCCGCGAGCATCATGACCCCCATGATGCTCTTGGCATTGACACGGCGGTCGCCGCGCGACATCCAGACCTCGCTCGCGAAACTGCCCGCGAGCTTGGTGAGCTTGGCGGACGCGCGGGCATGCAGGCCCAGCTTATTGCTGATGGTCACGGTGGTCTTGATCATGGGTGGCTCGGCGGGCCTGGTTTTGGGGAGCGGTCACGGCGACCTGAATGATGCCCTGGGTCGCCCCTGTCAGGGCACGCGACACCAGGGTGTCCAGCGGCTCGTGCCGGTAGGACACGGTGCGCAGCAGCATCGGCAGGTTGACACCGGTGATCAGCCGGGAGTGCACGCCGTCCACCAGGCGCTGTGCGACGTTGCAGGGCGTGGCACCGAACACGTCGGTCAGCACCAGGGTGCCTGGTGTGCCCAGCGTACGCAACAGGACGCGCGCCTGGGCCAGCGATTCATCGGGCGGCGTGTTGGGCTGGACATCGAGCGCCGCCACGGCATCGCCGCAGTCTGCAAAGACATGCAGCACGCAAGATCGCAAGGCCGAGGCCAGCGGTGCATGGGCGATGATCAGGATGCCATTCATGTGACAAGTTTAGCCCGCCGCACACGGTTCCAGCCCGACAGGAACAGGGCATAGGCCAGCGCGCTCGCCAGCAGATACAGGCCCATGGCACCGCGGAAACTCGCCACCACGCTCCAGCCCAGCCCCTGCAGCCCGTCGATGGCCAGGCCAATGCCCCACTGGGCCATGAACACCCCCGAGAAAATGGCCAGGTTGTAGGCCGAGAGCGCCCGCCCCGCCGCCTGCGCCGGCATCGCCATGGCGACCGCCGGTTGCGCCAGCGACGCGCAGGTGCAGGACACACAGAACGCGGCCCAGTACGGCCAGCCCGCCGCTGGCCCGAGCACGATGGCCGCGGCCAGCGCCAGCAGGCTCAGCGGCATGCCGATGCCGATCAGGCGCTCCGTGCTGATCCCGCGCCGTGCCAGCGCCGGCGTGACCACCCCCCACAGCCAGAACGCGATCAGCAGGCACAGGCTGATGCCGAACAGGCCAACGGCGGCCACCTCGGCGCTGGCGCCGCCCACCCGCACCATCCAGGGGCCAGCCCACAGGGTCTGTACGGCCAGCATGCCGCCATAGTTGACCAGGCCGACCGGGACCATCATCCGGAAATACGGATGCCGCCAGATGTCACCGTAGCTCATGGGCGGCCGCCCCGGCGCGGCCGGCCTTGCCGCGGGCGACGCAGAACCGGACGACCAGGCAGGCACGGTGCAGGCAATGATCAGCATGGACAGCACCAGCATGAGTGCCAGCACCCAGAAAATGCCCCGCCAGCCCGTCACCGGCATGAGCCATTGCACCGGCAAGGTGGAGGCCACCGTCCCCATGGACCCGGTCATGAGCATCCAGGCGTTGGCCCGCAACTGGAGCTCCGGCCGCAGCCAGCGCCGGTAGCCGGTCAGGGGCGCCATCAGGCAGGCACTGACCCCCATGCCCACCACGACCCGCGCCACCAGCAGACCGGCAAACTCGGAGGCCAGGGCAAAGCCGGCGCAACCGGCCACCGCCACGGCCAGGAAGACCAGAATCACCTTGCGCGGACCATACCGGTCCAACAGCGTGCCCAGCGGCAGCTGGGTCAGCGCGAAACCCAGGAAGTACCCACCGGCCAGCAGGCCCAGGTCGCTCGCTCGCAGCTGCATCTCCTCGCTCAGCACCGGTGCCAGCGTGGCCGTCACCGCCCGCAGCAGCGTCGAGATGAAATAGGCCAGCGCAAAGGCCAGGAACACCCTGGCCGCCTGAGCCCGCGGCAGCAGCGTCGGCCGGGCAGCGGCGGGCACGGCACCCTCGACCAATCGGACGGTGCTCATGGCGTCACCTGGAGGCTGGAGAAAAATGGCTCCAGGTGCTCGGCAGGCAGCACCCGGCCATAAACGGCCGCCTGAAAGACCCGCGCACCCTGCGCCATGTACACGGCCCTGGCTTCGACAGGACCGCCGACGTGGTCCTGGCCTTGCAGGGCACGCGCCATCACACGCGCCGCGCCACCGGCTGGCGGCGGTTCCCACACGCTGTCCTGCGTCGCCCGCAGCGACTGGCCGCTGGCGGCCGCCCAGGCCTGCAGTGCCGCCGGCACATCGGCCGGCGAGGCCAGTGCCGCCCACGCCAGCGCATAGGTGATGTCACCGGTTTCGCAACTGGCCATGTGCAGCACGACCGGCACCGGCCCCAGTGGCACGGTTCGCTCCGCGGTGTCTGGCTTGCACGGCATCAGGGTCTGGATGCCACCGCCGTCCAGGCGCACCTCGCGCCAGTTGAACGTGGGGCTGCAGGCCACCAGAAGCAGGGACATGGCGAACCAGAACGCGCCAATGCCCACCCGGCGCCCGGCGCCACGGTTGACTGGGAACAAGAAATGTCTCCGAAACAGGCGCGGCGACGGCACATGGCCGACTCGCGCACAATCTATGCATGAACTCGCTCGATGGTATCCGGATTCTCGATTGCTCACGCGTACTCGCTGGCCCCTGGTGCACGCAGACCCTCGCCGATCTGGGCGCCGATGTGGTCAAGGTCGAGCGTCCACCCGGCCCGACCCATCCCGGCGGCGACGACACCCGGGGCTGGGGCCCGCCCTTCCTGCAGGGCCGGGACGGCCACGACACCGGCGAGGCCGCCTACTACCTGGGCGCCAACCGCAACAAGCGCTCCATCACCTGCGACATCTCGCGGCCGGAAGGCCAGGCGCTGATCCGCGAACTGGCGGCCACCGCCGATGTGTTCGTCGAGAATTACAAGGTGGGCGACATGGCGCGCTACGGACTTGATGCCGACACCCTGCGTGGCATCAACCCCCGTCTGGTCTACTGCTCCATCACCGGCTTCGGCCAGACTGGTCCCTACCGGAACCGTGCCGGCTACGACTACGCCATCCAGGGCATGGGTGGCCTGATGAGCGTCACCGGCGAACGTGACGATCTGCCCGGCGGTGGCCCGCAAAAGGTCGGGGTGGCGGTGGCCGACCTGTTCACCGGCCTGTACGCCACCGTTGGCATCCTGGCCGCCTTGCGGCATGCCGAGCGCACCGGCGAGGGCCAGCACATCGACATGGCCCTGCTGGACACGCAGGTGGCCATGCTGGCCAACCTGGGCGCGAACTACCTCGTGCGCGGCCGGGCCGAGGGCCAGGTACCCGGTCGCGCGGGCAATGCCCACGCCAACATCGTGCCCTACCAGGTGTTCGAGGTGGCGCCGGACGGCCAGGGGCACCCCCAGCACATCATCCTGGCCGTCGGCAACGACGGCCAGTTCGCCCGGTTCTGCCAGATCGCCGGTTGCCCGGAACTGGCACAGGACCCGCGCTTCGCGCGCAACGCCGACCGCGTGCGCCATCGGGCCATTCTGGTGCCGCTGCTCGAGCCCCTGCTGCGCCAGCGCAGCAAGGCCGACTGGCTGTCGGCGCTCGAAACCGCCCAGGTGCCCTGCGGCCCCATCAACGACTTGGCCGAGGTGTTTGCCGACCCACAGGTCCTTGCCAGGGACATGGTGCACCGCTGGTCGCACCCGCTGGCCGACACACTGGACCTGGTCGCCAGCCCGCTCAAGCTCAGCGCCACACCGGTGCGCAACGACCTGCCACCCCCCCTGCTGGGCCAGCACACCGCCGAAGTGCTGTCCTCCTCATGGCTGTCCCTGACGCCCGAGCGCTTGGCAGACCTGTCGCGACAAGGCATCATTTGATGCTTATGGAACATTTTTTCTGAGCACCATGGCCAGCAGCCCCCCCCTTCCCACCACCCGGTCCCTGGCCGGCTCCGCCCGCGCCGCAGCCGCCCGGGGGGAGCCGCTCGTGGTCATGACCTCGCTGGCCGGCTGCATCTATTGCGACATGGTCCGCAATCAGCACCTGCAGCCCATGCTGCGCGACGGCCTGGTGCATGCCATCCAGCTGGACATCCAGGACCGCACCGGTCTGATCCTGGACTTCGCTGGCCAGCAGAGCAGCCCGTTCGAGCTGGCGCACCGCTGGGAGGCCCGTATCGCCCCACGGTCCTGTTCTTCGGTCCCGACGGACAGGAACTGGCCGAGCGCATGGAGGGGATGGGCCTGCCCGATTTTTACGGCGA
>NZ_JAQVEJ010000134.1 GCF_028698005.1 Hydrogenophaga sp. | reverse complement strand
TTCGACACAATTTGCGTCAAAATTAACGTGCAAGTTATTGATTTACGATAGATTACAGCCCTATGGCAATGATGGACACCCCTTCCCAGGACGCCAGCTCCATGGCCTTGCCCGGGCTGGGTCGCGCCCTGGTCAGCGCCGGCAAGCTGGAGCAGCGCGCCGCAGAGGACATTTACCGGAAGGCCCAGACCTCGCGCACCAGCTTCATCGCCGAGCTGACCGCTTCCGCGGCCGTGTCGCCCTCCGACCTCGTGCACACGATGTCGGCCGCTTTCGCGGCCCCGCTGCTGGATCTGGACGCGATCGATCCCGAACGCCTGCCCAAGGACCTGCTGGACCCCAGGATCTGCGCCGACTACCACATCGTTGTCCTGAGCAAGCGCAACAACCGCCTGATCGTTGCGACGGCCGATCCGTCTGACCGCCAGGCGGCAGAGAAGATCAAGTTCGCCACGCAGATGGGTGTGGACTGGGTCATTGCCGAGTACGACAAGCTCGGCAAGCTGCTCGAAGCACTGAATGTGTCCGCCGGCGAAGCGATGGACAACATCATTGGCGACGAATTCGAGTTCGACGATCTGGCCGCCGAGTCGGCCACCGAACCGCAGGACAAGGGCGCCGCGTCCGAAGTGGACGACGCACCGGTCGTCAAGTTCCTGCACAAGATGCTGATCGACGCGTTCAACATGCGCGCGTCCGACCTGCACTTCGAGCCCTACGAGCACAACTACCGCGTGCGCTTTCGCATCGACGGCGAACTGCGCGAGATCGCCTCGCCGCCCGTGGCCATCAAGGACAAGCTGGCCTCGCGCATCAAGGTCATCTCGCGCATGGACATCTCCGAGAAACGCGTCCCCCAGGATGGCCGGATGAAGCTCAAGGTCGGCCCGGACCGCGTGATCGACTTCCGCGTCAGTTCGCTGCCCACCCTGTTCGGCGAAAAGATCGTGATCCGTATCCTGGACCCGAGCAGCGCCAAGCTCGGCATCGACGCCCTGGGCTACGAACCCGAGGAAAAGGAGCGCCTGCTCGACGCCATCTCGCGCCCCTACGGCATGGTGCTGGTCACCGGCCCCACGGGTTCGGGCAAGACCGTGTCGCTCTACACTTGTCTGAACATTCTGAACAAGCCGGGGGTCAACATCTCGACCGCCGAAGACCCCTCGGAAATCAACTTGCCGGGGGTGAACCAGGTCAACGTCAACGAGAAAGCCGGCCTGACCTTCGCGGCCGCGCTCAAGGCCTTTCTGCGCCAGGATCCGGACGTGATCATGGTGGGCGAAATCCGTGACCTGGAGACCGCCGACATTGCCATCAAGGCCGCCCAGACCGGCCACATGGTGCTGTCGACGCTGCATACCAACGACGCACCGACCACGCTCACGCGGATGATGAACATGGGCATTCCCACGTTCAACATCGCTTCCAGCGTGATCCTGATCACCGCCCAGCGTCTGGCGCGCCGGCTGTGCCCGAACTGCAAGGAACCGCTGGACGCGCCACGCAAGGCGCTGCTCGATGCCGGCTTCAAACCCGAGGAGCTGGACGGCACCTGGACGCCGTACCGTCCCGTGGGCTGCTCGGCGTGCAACAACGGCTACAAGGGGCGGGTGGGCATCTACCAGGTCATGCCGATCTCGGAGGAAATCCAGCGCATCATCCTGCGCGGCGGTACCGCACTGGACATCGCCCAGCAGGCCAGCAAGGAGGGCGTGCGCACCCTGCGTGAATCGGGCCTGCTCAAGGTCAAGCAGGGCATGACGTCACTGGACGAGGTACTCAGCGTCACCAACGAGTGACAAACGCACGGGCAAGAAAGAGGAATTCATGGCGACCGCGGCATCGAAAGGCATCAAGGATTTCGTCTTCGAGTGGGAAGGCAAGGATCGCAACGGCAGGATCGTGCGCGGTGAAACGCGTGCCGGCGGCGAAAACCAGGTGCTCGCGTCACTGCGACGCCAGGGCGTGATACCGAGCAAGATCAAAAAACGCAAGATGCGTTCGGGCAAGCGGATCAAGCCCAAGGACATCGCCATCTTCACCCGGCAGCTGGCCACCATGATGAAAGCCGGCGTACCGCTGCTGCAGGCCTTTGACATCGTGGGCCGGGGCAACCCCAACCCCAGTGTCACCAAGCTGCTCAACGACATCCGTGCCGACATCGAAACAGGCACCTCGCTGAGTTCGGCCTTCCGAAAGCACCCGATCTATTTCGACAGCCTGTATTGCAACCTGGTCGAGGCCGGGGAGGCCGCCGGTATTCTGGAAGATCTGCTCGACCGCCTGGCCACCTATATGGAGAAGACCGAGGCGATCAAGTCCAAGATCCGGTCGGCCCTGATGTACCCGACATCGGTGATCATCGTGGCCTTCGTGGTGGTGGCCATCATCATGATTTTCGTGATCCCCTCATTCAAGGAGGTATTCACCTCGTTCGGAGCGGATCTGCCCGGCCCGACGCTGTTCGTGATCGCGATGAGCGAGTTCTTCGTCGAGTACTGGTGGCTGATTTTCGGCGTACTCGGCGGTGGCATCTACTTCTTCATGCAGGCATGGAAACGCAGCGAGAAGGTCCAGATGTTCATGGACCGGCTGCTGCTCAAGCTCCCCATCTTCGGCATACTCGTCGACAAGTCGGTGGTCGCCCGCTGGACCCGGACGCTCTCGACGATGTTCGCCGCCGGCGTGCCGCTGGTCGAAGCGCTGGACTCCGTGGGCGGGGCCTCGGGCAACTCCGTCTATGCCAAGGCCACGGAAAAAATCCAGCAGGAGGTGTCCACCGGCACCAGCCTGACCGTCGCCATGAACAACGCCAACCTCTTCCCGTCGATGGTGCTGCAGATGTGCGCGATCGGTGAGGAGTCCGGCTCGATCGACCACATGCTGGGCAAGGCGGCCGATTTCTACGAATCGGAAGTCGACGACATGGTGGCCGGTATCTCCAGCCTGATGGAACCCATCATCATCGTGGTACTGGGCACCATCATCGGCGGTATCGTGGTGTCCATGTACCTGCCCATCTTCAAGCTGGGCCAGGTCGTCTGATGTCGGCACCGGCTGTGATGGACGCCATCGTGCTGGGCATTCTCGGCATGCTCATTGGCAGCTTTCTGAATGTGGTCATCCACCGCCTGCCCAAGATGCTGGAGCGGCGCTGGGCCGACGAGTGCGCGTCGCTGCAGGCGACGGACATCGCCGCCGTCCCGGCCCCCGCTCCCGATGGCGGGGAAGACACCTACAACCTGCTCACACCCCGTTCGACCTGCCCCCATTGCGGGCACCGCATTCGCTGGTTCGAGAACATTCCCCTGCTCAGCTACGCCGCCCTGCGGGGCCGCTGCGCCGCCTGCCGCACGCCCATCGGCCTGCGCTACCCACTGATCGAGCTGCTGACGGCCGTGCTGTTCGCCTGGTGCGGCTGGCACTGGGGGCTGAGCTGGACCGCGCTGGCCTGGTGTGGTTTCTCGGCAGCCATCGTTTCACTGGCCGGCATCGACTGGGACACCACCCTGCTGCCCGACGACATCACGCTGCCGCTTCTGTGGGCTGGCCTGGCGCTGTCCGCCATGGGCATCCTCCAGGTGTCGCTGGAAGACGCCGTGTGGGGCGCCATGGCCGGCTATCTCTCGCTCTGGCTGGTGTACTGGGCTTTCCGGCTTGCCACCGGCAAGGAAGGCATGGGTTTTGGCGATTTCAAGCTGTTCGCCGCGCTGGGTGCGTGGTTCGGCTGGAATGCCCTGGTTCCCATCATCCTGATGGCCTCGGTGATCGGCGCCGTGGTCGGCATCGGTATCAAGCTGATCGGGCAACTGCGTGATGGCGGCTATGTCCCCTTCGGTCCCTTCCTGGCGTTGGCCGGCCTCACGGCCATGGTCATCGGTCCGCAGCGCATTCTCTCGGTGATCGGGTTGTGAGCAAACCATTTTCCTGGCGACTCGGCCTGACCGGCGGCATTGGCAGCGGCAAGAGTACGGTGGCGCAGCTGCTGGCGCTGCGGGGTGCCTGCGTGATCGATGCCGATGCGCTCTCCCGTGCCAGCACGGGCCCGGGCGGCGCCGCCATCCCCGCGATCCGCGACGCATTCGGGCCCGATTTCATCGGTGCGGACGGCGCCTTGCTTCGTGAGCGCATGCGCGAGCGGGTGTTCGCACACCCGCAAGACCGGCTCACGCTCGAACGCATCGTCCACCCCATTGTGGCCGCGCAATCCCGGGCCATGGTCGAGCAGGCCGGCTCGGCACCCATCGTGTTCGATGTGCCGCTGCTGGTCGAGTCACGCCAGTGGCCCCAGCGGGTGGACCGTGTCTGGGTGGTGGACTGCACCGTGGAGACACAAGTGGCACGGGTGCAGGCCCGCAGTGGCTGGACGGCCGACGCCGTCAAGTCCGTCATCGGGCAGCAGGCCAGCCGCGCACAGCGCCTGCCGGCAGCCGACGCCGTCATCTTCAACGATGGCATCGATCTCGTCACACTCGAGCACCTGGTCGCTGATCTGGCGGCCGGGTTCGGGCTATGATGGTGACGATGCGGGTACGATGATGCGCCCATGGACCCCAGACACGCCGTGATCCTGTACGAATACCCCTTCAACGAACGCATTCGGACTTACCTCCGGCTGGAACACCTGTTTCGGCGCCTGGGCGAACTCATGCCCAGGGAGCACCCGCTCGACCACCATTTCGCCATTCAGACCATCTTCGAGATCATGGATGTCGCGTCGCGTGTGGACATGCGGTCCGACGTGCTCAAGGACATCGAGAAGCACAGGCAGCATCTCAACAGCTACCGCGGCAACCCGGCGATCTCCGAGCATGCCCTGGACGAGGCGATCGGACAGCTCGAGGAGCGCTTCGCCAATCTGAATGCCATGAACGGCAAGGCTGGCCAGAGTCTGACGGAGAACGACTGGCTCATGAGCATCCGCAGCCGCATTGGCATTCCGGGCGGCACCTGTGAGTTCGACCTCCCCGCCTACTACGACTGGCAGCACCGTCCATGCCGGGAGCGCCAGGACGACCTGCAGCGTTGGGCCGGCACGCTCGTCCCCTTGGCAGAGGCCATCATGCTGCTGCTCAAGATGCTGCGCGACTCCGGCTCACCCCAGAAGGTGGTGGCCCCCGGTGGTCAGTTCCAGCAGACCTTGCCACAGGGCCGGACCTTCCAGTTGCTGCGATTGCGCATCGACCCGGGCCCCGGCTGGGTACCGGAAATCAGCGGCAACCGGCTCATGGTGTCGGTACGGCTGCTGACACGGGGCCCCGACGAGCGGATGCATCCGGTGCAGGAAGACGGCAGTTTCGAGTTGAGCCTGTGCGCGTGAGGCCCGGTATGCCGTCGAGCCTGCCAGAAGCCCCCATCACAGCAGCCCACAGGACGGTGAAGTGCCCCGCCTGCGGCGGCCCCAGTGTGTACGCCACCAGCAATCCGTACCGACCGTTTTGCAGCGCGCGCTGCCGGCAGATCGACCTGGGTGCCTGGGCATCAGAACAGTTTGCGCTGCCGGCATCGGCACCCGATCCAGATCTCGATCCTGATTTCGCATCGGGTTGAACCCGTTTCAGCAGCTGGGCGAAACGCCTGCTTCCTCCATCAGCCACGTCAGCACCGGCACGGCACCGGCCAGCACGGGTTGGCATTGCACCGGCAGCGTCTCCCACGAAAAACGCTGGCCTTCCCGCATGTGCATGTCGCCTCGCCACTCGCGCACCTTGCAAAAATGCAGGCGAACCCGCCCGTGCGGGTACTCGACCAGTGACTCGCGCCAGGGATGCACCGGGCCAATGGTCACGCCGATTTCTTCGTGCAGCTCGCGTTGCAGTGCCTGCGCCACGGTTTCACCGGCCTCCAGTTTGCCGCCCGGAAATTCCCAGTAGCCCGCATAGACCTTGCCTGGCGGGCGTGTGGTCAGCAGGTAGCGCCCCTGCGCGTCGATGAGGATACCGACAGCCACATCAATCACCGCCTGCGGTGCCGTCTGGCGGCCGCTCAGCCCACCGTCCACCACCAGCACCGATTCGGTCTGCCCTGTCACCCGGCTGCCTCCCCCACCGTCGCCCGCTCGGCGCCGCGGGCGCCGGCGTAATCGCGCGCGAACTGATAGGCCACGCGGCCACTGCGCGAACCGCGCTCCAGCGCCCATACCAGGGCCTGCGGTCGGGCCGCTTCCGCATCCTGGGCGGAAACGCCGAACGATTGCAGCCATTGCGACACGATGCGCAGGTACTCGTCCTGGCTGAAGGGGTAGAAACTCACCCACAGCCCGAAACGCTCGGACAGGGATATTTTCTCCTCCACCACCTCGCCCGGATGTACCTCACCGTCGGCCGTGTGCGTGTAGGACAGGTTCTCCTTCATGTACTCGGGCAGCAGATGACGGCGGTTGCTGGTCGCATAGATCAGCACATTCTGGCCCGTGGCCGAGACCGAACCGTCGAGGATGGACTTGAGCGCCTTGTAGCCGGCCTCGCCCTCCTCGAAGCTGAGGTCGTCGCAAAAAACGATGAAACGCTCCGGCCGGTCCGCCACGATGTCCACGATGTCGGGCAGGTCCACCAGATCGGACTTGTCCACCTCGATCAGCCGCAGCCCCCGCTGCGCGTACGCATTCAGGCAGGCCTTGACCAGCGAGGACTTGCCCGTGCCCCGTGCGCCGGTCAGCAGCACGTTGTTGGCAGGCAAACCCTGCACGAACTGCTCGGTGTTGCGCTGGATCTTTTCCTTCTGACCATCGACGACCTGGATGTCCTGCAGCCGCATTTGCGCCACGTGGCGCACCGGCTCCAGGACGCCATGACCACCGCTGCGCTTGCGGTAGCGGAAGGCGATCGAGGCGGTCCAGTCAGGCTCGCCCATGGGTCTGGGCAGCACGGCTTCGATGCGGCCGATCAACTGCTCGGCGCGCTGCAGGAGTCGTTCGAATTGCTCGTTCATCGCAGGTGGCTCAGGAGCGGTAGTCGGCATTGATCGAGACGTAGTCATGGCTGAAATCGCAGGTCCACACGGTCTCGGTCGCGTCGCCACGTCCCAGTCCGATGCGCACCAGGATTTCGGGCGCCTTCATCACCCGCTGGCCATCTTCCTCGCGGTAGTCGGGGTTGCGGCCACCGGCCTTGACCACATGCACATTACCCAGATACAGCTCGATCTTCGTCGCATCCAGGTCGTCGATGCCTGCGTAGCCCACCGCCGCCAGGATACGGCCCAGGTTCGGGTCGCTGGCAAAGAACGCCGTCTTGACCAGCGGCGAATGGGCCACCGCATAGGCCACCTTGAGGCATTCCTCCTGGTTGGCCCCTCCTTCGACCCGCACCGTGATGAACTTGGTCGCCCCTTCACCATCGCGCACGATGGCATGGGCCAGAAACTGCGCCACCTCGGTCAGAGCCAGCAGCAAAGCCTGCCCCTCGGCACTGTCCAGGTCGGTGATCGGTGCATGCCCGGCCTGGCCGGTCGCCACGAGCACAAAGGAGTCGTTGGTCGAGGTGTCGCCATCGACCGTCACGCGATTGAAGGACGCATCGGCCAGGCGTGCGACCAGCGCATCCATGAGCCCGGGCGCCACCGCTGCGTCGGTCGCAACGAAGCCGAGCATGGTGGCCATGTTGGGACGGATCATGCCCGCCCCCTTGGCAATGCCGCTGATCGAAACCTCGTGCCCGGCGACACGTAAGCGCCGGCTGACGGCCTTGGGCACCGTATCGGTGGTCATGATGCCCTCGGCGGCCTTCAGCCACTGGGCGCCGGTTGCCGCCTCTGGCGTGGCGGCATCGGCCAGGGCCGATGGCAAACCGGCCAGCAGACGGTCCAGGGGCAGGGGCTCCATGATCACACCGGTCGAGAACGGCAGCACCTGCTCGTGCGGCACCCCCAGGGCGCGGGCCACGGCCAGCGCGGTCTGGCGCGCATCGGCCAGGCCGGCCTCGCCGGTGCCGGCGTTCGCATTGCCGGTGTTCACCACCATGGCACGCACGCCCTGCCCGGCCGCCAGATGATCACGACAGACCTGCACCGGCGCCGCCGCGTAGCGAGGCTGTCCCCATCGGTCACACTCTCCGTACCCCCGGTCTCGGTCGGCGCCGTGTAGGTGACGTTGGACAGGTGGCCGGCCTTGGCCTCCATCT
>NZ_JAQVEJ010000133.1 GCF_028698005.1 Hydrogenophaga sp. | reverse complement strand
ATATTCCTCTTCGTCGGTGGGGTAGTCCACCAGCACCTTCATCATGAAACGGTCGACCTGCGCCTCGGGCAGCGGGTAGGTGCCCTCGGTCTCGATGGGGTTCTGCGTTGCCATGACGAGGAACGGATCGGGCACCTTGTGCGTCTCGCCTGCGATCGTCACCTGGCGCTCCTGCATCACCTCCAGCAGCGCGCTCTGTACCTTGGCCGGTGCGCGGTTGATCTCGTCGGCCAGCAGCAGGTTGGCGAACACCGGGCCCAGCGCGGTGGTGAACTCGCCGGTTTTCTGGTTGTAGATGCGCGTGCCCACCAGGTCGGCCGGCACCAGGTCGGGCGTGAACTGGATGCGCCTGAAACGCCCACGCACCACATCGGCCAGCGTCTTGACGGTCAGCGTCTTGGCCAGGCCTGGCACCCCTTCCACCAGCAGGTGCCCCTGCGCGAGCATGGCCACCATCACGCGCTCCAGGAAGCGGTCCTGCCCGACCACCACGCGCTTGACCTCGTACAGGATCTGCTCCATGAGCTGGGCGGTATCGAGGGGAGTGTTCTGGCTCATGCGGCGCTCCGGTGGGTTCAGAAGGGTGGCAGGCCGGCCGCCGAGGCGGCGCTTTCGATGGGCACGGCAAACCCGATGCCCACGAAGGTGCGGGCCCGGGACGGGTTGAGGATGCCGGTGACGATACCGACCACCTCGCCATCCATGGTCACGAGCGGCCCGCCCGAGTTGCCCGGGTTGGCCGCCGCGTCAAACTGGATCAGGTTCTCGATGTCCTGCTCCCCTTCGGGGGCCCGGAACGAGCGGCCGAAGCCCGAGATCACACCCGCCGACACCGAGGGGCCGATGCCGAACGGAAAGCCCACCGCGACCACCTGGTCGCCGGGCAGCAGGTCGCCGGTGGAGCGCATCGTGGCGGCCTGCAGGTCGTCGGGCACGGTCTGCGCCTGGAGCACCGCCAGGTCATTGTGTGCCTGCACACCGGTGACCACCGCGCCGGACTCCGCACCGTCGGCGAACACCAGCCTGACGCGCTGCGCTCCCTGCACCACGTGCAGGTTGGTCAGGATCACCCCCTGGTCAACGATCACGACCCCCGTGCCGACGCCGTGTTCGACCTCCTCGCCCTTGTCGTCGCGCACAAAGGATTCGACCCGCACCACCGAAGGGCGCACCATCTCCGCCGCGCGCGCCGCCGGCGAAGGCAGGGATTGCGTGGTCAGCGTGCGCAGCACGGCGGCATCGATGTCCTTTTGCGTGAGGGCCCTTGGCGAGACCACGCGCAACTGCCAGGTGCTGAGCGCGAGCAGCACGAGCAGCAGCAGCATCGCCGACCACATGGCACGGGGACTCACCGCCCATCGCGCCAGTGCGGCTCGCCAGCGCGACAGCGGCCCGCGCCCCCGCCGCTGCGCCCCGGCCGGAAACGCCAGCCGGCCGGCGTCCGCACGCTGCTGCTCCGGCGCGGCGGCACCGCGATCGGATCGGCTGTACAGGGCAGGCTTGCGCATGGCAACTCCCGGTCAGGGCGCCCGGCGGGCGCGGTCTTCACATCATGCCGTGTTGGGCGTCATGGCTCAAGCACCCAGCAATTGCCTGAGCACGTAGGGCAGGATGCCGCCGGCACGGTAATGGCTCACCTCGACCGGCGTATCGATGCGCAGCGTCACCGTCAGCTCGGTGCTTGTGCCATCGGCGCGAACGACCACCAGCCGGGCATCGCTCTGTGGCATCAGGTCCGGGTGCGGCACCACCTCGACCGACTCATCGCCGCGCAGCCCGAGCGATTCCCACGAGTCACCCGGCTTGAACTGCAGCGGCAGCACCCCCATGCCCACCAGGTTGGACCGGTGGATACGCTCGAAACTGCGCGCGATCACCGCCTTGATCCCCAGCAACTGCGTACCTTTGGCCGCCCAGTCCCGGCTCGAGCCGGTACCGTACTCCTCGCCAGCGAAAATCACCGTCGGCACGCCCTCGGCCTGGTAGCGCATTGCCGCATCGTAGATCGGCAACTTGTCGCCCGAGGGTTGGTGCAGCGTCATGCCGCCCTCCTCGCGCGAGCCATCCGCCAACGGTGGCAGCATCAGGTTCTTGATGCGCACATTGGCGAAAGTGCCGCGCATCATCACCTCGTGGTTGCCCCGGCGCGAGCCGTAACTGTTGAAATCGGGCGGGAGCACGCCATGCTCACGCAGCCAGCGGCCCGCAGGCGAGTTCTCCTTGATCGAACCGGCGGGCGAGATGTGGTCCGTGGTGATGGAATCGCCAAACAGCGCCATCACGCGTGCGCCTCGGATCGCCACGGGCCCAGCCGACGCGGCCGCCTCCAGCGAGAAACCGTCGAAAAACGGTGGCTCGGCGATGTAGGTGCTCGTGGGCCAGTCGTAGGTATTGCCGCTTGCGCCGCTGATGCGCTCCCACAACTTGCCTGGATCGGTCCGCACCTGGGCGTAGTTGTCGCGGTAGGCCCGCCCCTTCATGGCGTGCTTCATCAGCGCGTGAATCTCGTCGCTGCTGGGCCAGATGTCGCCCAGATACACCGCCTTGCCCCCCTTGCCCTGCCCCACCGGCTCGGTCATCAGGTCCCTGAGCACCGTGCCGGCGATCGCGTAGGCCACCACCAGCGGTGGGCTGGCCAGGAAGTTGGCCTTGAGGTTCGGGTGGATGCGGGCCTCGAAGTTGCGGTTGCCCGAGAGCACCGCCGCGCACACCAGGTCATGTCCCGTGATGGCCTCGTTGATCTCCGGTGCCAGGTCGCCGGCATTGCCGATGCAGGTGGTGCAGCCGTAGCCGGCCAGCGCGAAGCCCAGTTTCTCCAGGTAGGGCAGCAGGCCCGTCTCGGTGAGGTACTCGGTGACGATGCGCGAACCCGGCGCCAGCGAGGTCTTGATGTGCGGCTGCACCTTGAGACCGGCCTCCACCGCCTTTTTGGCCAGCAGGCCCGCCGCCAGCAACACGCTCGGGTTGGAGGTGTTGGTGCAACTGGTGATGGCGGCAATCAGCACGTCGCCGTGGCCGATGCTGAACCCCTTGCCCGGGACACTGCGCGGGTTCTCGCCGCGCGTGTGCGACGAACTGAGCGTGGGCTTGTTGGCCACCATTTCGATCACGTAGCGCGGCGCCGCCAGCGGTGGCGTGGCCGGATCGGCCGGCGTCTTCACCTCGGGATGGTCCTGGTAGCGGACCTGGTAGCGCGTATGCAGCAACTCCGCCGGCTGGTTGAAGCCATTGTCGGCGTTGGGCTTGCTGAACAGCGACTCGAACTGCCCGGCCACCCGCCCCAGCTCGATGCGGTCCTGCGGCCGCTTGGGGCCGGCCAGCGAGGGCGCCACCGTGCCCAGATCGAGCGTGATGACCTGCGAATACTCGATCTCGCCGGCCTTGATCTGCGCACCCGCCGCGCCCGGCACGCCGAACAGGCCCTGGGCGCGGAAGTAGGCTTCGAAGGCCTCGATCTCGGCCTTGCTGCGCCCGGTGCCGCGGAAGTAGTCGAGCGTCTTGTCGTCCACCGGGAAAAATCCCATGGTGGCGCCGTACTCGGGCGCCATGTTGCCGATCGTTGCCCGGTCCGGCAACGACAGCGATGCCGTGCCTTCGCCGAAGAATTCCACGAACTTGCCCACCACCTTGTGCCGGCGCAGGACCTCGGTGACGGTGAGCACCAGATCGGTGGCGGTCACGCCCTCGCGCAGGCGACCGGTGAACTCGAAGCCGACCACGTCGGGCGTGAGCAGGTACACCGGCTGGCCCAGCATCGCGGCCTCGGCCTCGATGCCGCCCACGCCCCAGCCCACCACGCCGATGCCGTTGATCATGGTGGTGTGGCTGTCGGTGCCGACCAGGGTATCCGGGTAGTACAGCCCGCCCTTCAGGTGCACGCCGCGCGCCAGGTACTCGAGGTTGACCTGGTGCACGATGCCGAAGCCCGGCGGCACCACGCCGAAGGTGTCGAAGGCCTGCATGCCCCACTTCATGAACTGGTAGCGCTCGCGGTTGCGCTGGAATTCCAGCTTCATGTTCAGATCGAGCGCGTTCTTCTTGCCGTAGTAGTCGACCATGACCGAGTGGTCCACCACCAGATCGACCGGCACCAGGGGTTCGATCTTCTTCGGATCGTGCCCCAGACGGGCGGCGGTGCTGCGCATCGCCGCCAGATCGGCCAGCAGCGGCACGCCGGTAAAGTCCTGCAGCACCACACGGGCCACCGTAAAGGGGATCTCTTCCGTGCGGGCGGCCCGGGGCTTCCAGTTGGCCAGTTGCGTCACGTGCGAGGACAGCACACGCTCGCCATCGCAGTGGCGCAGCACACTCTCGAGCACGATGCGCAGCGAGACCGGCAGGCGCCGCACCCCGGGCAGCTGTTTGGCCAGGGCGGGCAGCGAATAGAAGCGGCCACTTTTGCCGGAGGGCATCCGGAAGGTTCTGAGGGTGTCGGCAAACGGGTGCCTGAATGTCGTCGCTGGGGCCATGGTGCTACTCCTGATCGTCCATCGGGTGCGCTCTCCATTCTGTGCCAAGCAGCGCCAACCCCCAAGGAGTGGGGTCATGCACCGCTAGGTCCGGACAGTTTTTTGGCCATGCGCGCCCATCGGAGCGCCACATGCAGGACAATCGAGGGCTGCCCATGAAAGCCCCCGAACTGCTCCTGCCCGCCGGCTCGCTGCACCGCATGCGCGCCGCCTTTCGTTTCGGTGCCGATGCCGTCTATGCCGGCCAGCCGCGATATTCCCTGCGCGCGCGCAACAACGAGTTCCGCCTGGAGCAGATCGCCCAGGGCATTGCCGAGGCCCACGCGGGCCACAAGAAGTTCTTCGTCACCAGCAACCTGATCGCCCACAACGACAAGCTGCGCACCTACCTGCGCGACCTGCAGCCGGTGGTGGAACTGCGCCCCGACGCGCTCATCATGGCCGACGCGGGCCTGATCATGCTGGTGCGCGAGCAGATGGAAAAGGGCCTGTGGCCCGAGGTCCCGATTCACCTCTCGGTGCAGGCCAACACCACCAACAGCGCGGCGGTGAAATTCTGGGGCCGGCAAGGCGTGGCCCGCGTCATCCTCTCGCGCGAGCTGAGCCTGGACGAGGTCGAGGCCATCCGCAACGACTGCCCCGACATCGAACTGGAGGTGTTCGTGCACGGGGCCCTGTGCATCGCCTACTCGGGCCGCTGCCTGCTCTCGGGCTACTTCAACCGGCGCGACCCCAACCAGGGCACCTGCACCAACGCCTGCCGCTGGCAGTACAAGACCCACGGCGCCACCACCGACACCGATACGGGTGAGGCCGTGCCACTGGCGGCACTCGAGGGTTTCGACTTTGCGCAGGAGAACGAGGACGCCGCCGCCAGCTTCTCCACCTGTGGTTCAGGCGAGCGCCACCCGGAAGCCGACAAGGTCTGGCTGATCGAGGAAACCGGCCGCCCGGGCGAGCTGATGCCCATCATGGAGGACGAGCACGGCACCTACATCATGAACAGCAAGGACCTGCGCGCCGTCGAGCACGTGGCCCGGCTGGCGCGCATCGGCGTCGACTCGCTCAAGATCGAGGGCCGCACGAAGAGCCACTACTACGTGGCCCGCACCGCGCAGGTCTACCGCCGTGCCATCGACGATGCGGTGGCTGGCCGGCCGTTCAACCCCGAGCTGCTGCTGGAACTCGAAGGCCTGTCCAACCGGGGTTACACCGGCGGCCTGCTGGAGCGTCGGCCCAGCCAGGACTACCAGAACTACATCAGCGGCAGCTCACAGGGGCAGCGCAGCCAGTTCGTGGGTGAAGTCCTGCAGGTCCGCGAGGACGGGTGGGCCGAGGTCGAAACCAAGAACCGCTTCGCCGTCGGCGACCGGCTCGAAATCATCCACCCCCGTGGCAACCGCATCGTGCAACTGGAGGCCATGCGCAACCCGGCTGGTGAGGCCATCGAGGTCGCGCAGGGCAGCCCGCTGCGGGTCTGGCTGCCTCTGCCCACGCCCAGCGATGGCGCCCTGATCGCACGCCTGCTCTGAGGCTCCGAGCAGCAGCAGCGCAACGCCCTGCCCCGCCCCGGTGGCAGCGGCAACAGCAAAAAAAACGGCCCCAAAGGGCCGTTGTCATGGCGCCACGCTGACGCAGGTCGCTCAGGTTGCCGACTGGGCCACCTCGGCGTACTCGGGAATTTCATTGAAGTTCATGTAGCGGTACACCGACGCCTTGTCGGCATCGATCACGCCCATTTCCTTCAGGTACTCCTCCTTGGTGGGCAGCTTGCCCAGGCGCGAGGCGATGGCGGCCAGCTCGGCCGAGCCCAGGAACACGTTGGTGTTCTTGCCCAGGCGGTTCGGGAAGTTGCGGGTCGACGTGGAGATCACGGTCGCGCCTTCGCGCACCTGCGCCTGGTTGCCCATGCACAGCGAGCAGCCCGGCATTTCGGTGCGGGCACCGGCCGTGCCAAAGGCGGCGTAGTGGCCTTCCTTGATGAGCTCGTTCTGGTCCATCTTGGTCGGCGGTGCCACCCACAGCTTGACCGGGATGTCACGCTGGCCGCCCAGCAGCTTGGCCGCGGCACGGAAGTGGCCAATGTTGGTCATGCACGAACCGATGAAGGCCTCGTCGATCTTGGTGCCGGCCACTTCGGACAGGAACTTGGCGTCGTCCGGGTCGTTCGGGCAGCAGACGATGGGCTCGGTGATTTCGGCCAGGTCGATCTCGATCACGGCGGCGTACTCGGCATCCTTGTCGGCTTCCAGCAGCTCGGGCTTGGCCAGCCAGGCCTCGACCTTCTCGATGCGGCGCTGCAGCGTCTTGGCGTCCTGGTAACCGTCGGCGATCATGTTCTTCATCAGAACGACGTTCGACTTCAGGTACTCGATGATCGGTTCCTGGTTGAGCTTGATCGTGCAGCCGGCTGCCGAGCGTTCGGCCGAGGCGTCGGACAGCTCGAAGGCCTGCTCCACCTTCAGGTCGGGCAGACCTTCGATTTCCAGGATCTTGCCGGAGAAGATGTTCTTCTTGCCGGCCTTGGCCACCGTCAGCAGACCTTGCTTGATCGCGTACAGCGGGATCGCGTGCACCAGGTCGCGCAGGGTCACGCCGGGCTGCATCTGGCCCTTGAAGCGCACCAGCACCGACTCGGGCATGTCCAGCGGCATCACGCCGGTGGCGGCGGCGAAGGCCACCAGACCGGAGCCGGCCGGGAAGGAGATGCCGATCGGGAAGCGGGTGTGCGAGTCGCCACCGGTGCCGACGGTGTCGGGCAGCAGCAGGCGGTTCAGCCACGAGTGGATCACGCCGTCGCCCGGACGCAGGGCCACGCCGCCGCGGCTGGAGATGAAGGCGGGCAGCTCGCGATGGGTCTTCACGTCCACCGGCTTGGGATAGGCGGCGGTGTGGCAGAAGGACTGCATCACCATGTCGGCCGAGAAGCCCAGGCAGGCCAGGTCCTTCAGCTCGTCGCGGGTCATCGGGCCGGTGGTGTCCTGCGAACCCACGGTCGTCATGCGCGGCTCGCAGTAGGTCCCCGGACGGATGCCCTTGCCTTCCGGCAGACCGCAGGCGCGGCCGACCATCTTCTGGGCCAGCGTGAAGCCCTTGCCGGAATCCTGGGGTGCCACCGGCAGGCGGAACACGGTCGAGGCCGGCAGGCCCAGGGTTTCACGGGCCTTGGCCGTGAGGGCGCGGCCAATGATCAGGTTGATACGGCCGCCGGCGCGCACCTCATCGAGCAACACGTCGCTCTTGAGCGCGAACTCGGCCACGGTCTCGCCATTCTTGACGATCTTGCCCTCGTAGGGCAGGACGTCGATGACATCGCCCATCTCGAGCTTGGACACGTCCACCTCGATCGGCAAAGCGCCCGAATCCTCCTGGGTGTTGAAGAAGATCGGAGCGATCTTGCCGCCCAGCGTCACACCGCCGAAGCGCTTGTTCGGCACGAAGGGGATGTCGGCGCCGGTGGCCCAGATCACACTGTTGGTGGCCGACTTGCGCGAGGAGCCGGTGCCCACCACGTCGCCCACGTACGCGACCAGGTGGCCCTTCTTCTTCAGGTCCTCGATGAACTGGATCGGGCCACGCTTGCCGTCCTCCTCGGGCTTGAACGCCGCGTCGGGACGGGTGTTCTTGAGCATCGCCAGGTAGTGCAGCGGGA
>NZ_JAQVEJ010000132.1 GCF_028698005.1 Hydrogenophaga sp. | reverse complement strand
TGCAGAAGGCCGCCCAGCGCACGGCCACACAGCTCGAATCCGACGTCGCCGGCCAGTTGAGCGACGAGGAACTCCAGACGCTCAAGACGCTGCTGCACCGCATTTACAAATAGGGTGGCGCGCCCGCGCGAGGCAGCGGCGGGAGCCACCGACCCGCTTCGTCCGTAGCCTGCAAGCGGCCCATTGCTGCACCGCACGTCCGTTGTCAGCTAGCAAACTGCTAGCAATTCGGTCAAACTGGCGTATATTGTGCGAAAGCCTCCGCTCCTGGCGGAACACACACAGGAGACTGCGCATGAATGCCAAGGACAACGCCGCCGCGATCCGCCTGCTGGATCTGCTGGAGTCGCGCTACGCCATCCGCGTGATCTGGGCCCTGAGCGACGGACACCCCCAGACCTTCCGTCTGCTGCAGGACAGCGTCGGCGGCGTGACGCCCAACACCCTCAATACCCGGCTCAAGGAGCTGCGGGCGGCACGCCTGGTGGATCACACGGGCGACGGCTACCGCCTGACACCGCTGGGCGCCGACCTGGCCCGCCGGATGCAGGACATGCAGCAGTTCGCCCACAAGTGGGCCCGTGCCACGGCCACCCGCGGCTGAAGCGCCGTCAGGAGGCCACCACGGTCTGGCGCTGCTCGCCCAGACCCCGGCCACCCAGGGTGACGACGTCGCCGGCACGCAGGAACGTCGGCGGTTTCATGCCCATGCCCACCCCCGGCGGTGTTCCGGTCGGAATCACGTCACCGGGCTGCAGGGCCATGAAGCGGCTGAGATAGCTCACGATCTGCGCCACGCCGAAGATCATGGTGCGCGTGCTGCCGCGCTGGCGGGGCTGGCCGTTGACGTCCAGCCACAGATCCACGTCCTGCGGGTCACCCAGTTCGTCCGGCGTCACCAGCCATGGCCCCAGCGGGCAGTGCGTCGGGTAGCTCTTGCCCTTGACCCACTGGCCCCCGCGCTCAATCTGGGCACTGCGCTCGGACACATCGTTGACCAGGCAGTAGCCCGCCACGTGGCGCAGGGCATCGGCCTCGGCCACCTGGAAGGCGCGCTCGCCGATCACCACGCCCAGCTCGACCTCCCAGTCCAGCTTGAGCGAGCCTGGCGGCAGCCAGATGTCGTCGTTGGGACCGCTGACCGAGCCACTGTGCTTGTTGAACACCACCGGCTCGGGCGGCACCGGCATGCCTGACTCGGCCGCGTGGTCGGCGTAGTTCAGGCCGATGGCCACCACATTGCCGATGCCACCCACGCACGGCCCCAGCCGTGTGCCGGCGGGCACCAGCGGCAGGGTCGCCGGATCGATGGCGGCCAGCCTCGCCATAGAATCACGTCCCAGGCTGGCCGGCCCGATGTCGGCGATCTGTCCGGACAGGTCGCGCCATGTGCCGTCGGCAGCGATCAAACCGGGTTTCTCGGCACCGGGGGCGCCATGTCGGATCAGTTTCATGATGAGGTCTCCTCGCGTGACAAATATCCCTTGGATGATCCTATTGTCACCCCGGCAGCATCGGCCTGCAGGAGCTCTTGAACTTCTGGCCGACACCCCCATATGGGGCGGGATGGCAGCGGTGCTGCCTGGCCGCCTCTTTCATTCTTCATCTGTCCACGGACGACCGATCCACCCTGGAACGCCATGACATCAGAGAACACGCCTCCCAAGGAAGCACCCTCGACCGACCATCCCAGCCCGGAAGAGGTGCTGGCCGCCGCCGCAGCGACCGAGGCCGACGAACTGGCCGCACTGGCCGCTGAGGTGGCCGACCTCAAGGCCAAGAACGCCGATCTGGCCGACCAGTTCCTGCGTGCCAAGGCCGAGGCTGAAAACGCCCGCCGCCGCGCCGAGGAGGAAATCGCCAAGACCCGCAAGTTCGCCGTGGAAGGCTTCGCCGAAGGCCTGCTGCCCGTGCTCGACAGCCTGGAGGCAGGCTTGGCCGTGCAGGAAGCCACCGCCGCCCAGTTGCGCGAAGGCACCGAAGCCACGCTGCAGCAACTGCTCGGCGCCCTGGCCCGCAACAAGGTGGTGCCCATCGCCCCCGCCACGGGTGAAAAGTTCGATCCGCACCAGCACCAGGCCATCAGCATGGTCCCGGCCGAGCAGGATCCCAACACCGTGGTGACGGTGCTGCAAAAGGGCTACCTGATCGCCGAGCGCGTGCTGCGCCCGGCCCTGGTCACGGTGGCAGCGCCCAAGTAAGGACAGTGCTCCGGCTGCACCGCCGGTCCACTTGAATTCCACAGACTTATCCACATCTCTCCAACAATTCAGACTTTCCTTTCGCAGGAGCCACACATCATGGGAAAAATCATCGGTATCGACCTGGGCACGACCAACAGCTGCGTGTCCATCATGGAAGGCAACACCACCAAGGTGATCGAAAACAGCGAGGGTGCCCGCACCACGCCGTCCATCGTGGCCTACCAGGAAGACGGTGAAGTGCTGGTCGGCGCGTCGGCCAAGCGGCAGGCGGTCACCAACCCCAAGAACACCCTGTTTGCCATCAAGCGCCTGATCGGACGCAAGTTCACCGAGAAGGAAGTGCAAAAGGACATCGACCTGATGCCCTACGCCATCGTGGCCGCCGACAACGGTGACGCCTGGGTGGAGGTGCGCGGCAAGAAGATCTCGGCCCAGCAGGTGTCGGCCGACATCCTGCGCAAGATGAAGAAGACCGCCGAAGACTACCTGGGTGAACCCGTGACCGAGGCTGTCATCACCGTGCCGGCCTACTTCAACGACGCCCAGCGCCAGGCCACCAAGGATGCCGGCCGCATCGCCGGTCTGGAGGTCAAGCGCATCATCAACGAACCCACCGCCGCGGCGCTCGCCTTCGGTCTGGACAAGCAGGACAAGGGCGACCGCAAGATCGCCGTCTATGACCTGGGTGGCGGCACCTTCGACGTGTCGATCATCGAGATCGCCGACGTCGATGGCGAAAAGCAGTTCGAGGTGCTGTCCACCAACGGCGACACCTTCCTCGGCGGCGAGGACTTCGACCAGCGCATCATCGATTTCATCATCGGCGAGTTCAAGAAGGAACAGGGCGTGGACCTGTCCAAGGACGTGCTGGCCCTGCAACGCCTGAAGGAAGCGGCCGAGAAGGCCAAGATCGAGCTGTCCAACAGCGCGCAGACCGACATCAACCTGCCCTACATCACGGCCGACGCGACCGGGCCCAAGCACCTGAACATCAAGCTCACGCGTGCCAAGCTCGAAGCCCTGGTGGAAGACCTGATCGAGCGCTCGATCGCCCCGTGCCGCACCGCCATCAAGGACGCCGGCATCAGCGTCAGCGACATCGACGACGTGATCCTGGTCGGCGGCCAGACCCGCATGCCCAAGGTGCAGGAGAAGGTCAAGGAATTCTTCGGCAAGGAACCGCGCCGCGACGTCAACCCCGACGAAGCCGTGGCCGTGGGCGCCGCCATCCAGGGCCAGGTGCTTTCGGGTGACCGCAAGGACGTGCTGCTGCTGGACGTGACCCCGCTGTCGCTGGGCATCGAGACCATGGGCGGCGTCATGACCAAGATGATCCAGAAGAACACCACGATCCCGACCAAGTTCTCGCAGGTCTTCTCGACCGCCGAGGACAACCAGCCGGCCGTGACGATCAAGGTGTTCCAGGGCGAGCGCGAGGTGGCCGCCGGCAACAAGCTGCTGGGCGAGTTCAACCTTGAGGGCATCCCGGCCGCACCGCGCGGCATGCCGCAGATCGAGGTGACCTTCGACATCGACGCCAACGGCATCCTGCACGTCTCGGCCAAGGACAAGGGCACCGGCAAGGAAAACAAGATCACCATCAAGGCCAATTCGGGCCTGAGCGAGGAAGAAATCCAGCAGATGGTCAAGGACGCCGAGCTCAACGCCGCCGAAGACAAGAAGAAGGTCGAGCTGGTGCAGGCCCGCAACCAGGCCGAGGCCATGGTCCACGGCGTCCAGAAGAGCCTGGCCGAGCACGGTGACAAGCTGGATGCCGGCGAGAAGGAAGCCATCGAATCGGCCATCAAGGCCGTCGAGGAAGCCGCCAAGGGCGAGGACAAGGCCGACATCGAGGCCAAGACCGAGGCCCTGATGACCGCCAGCCAGAAACTGGGCGAAAAGGTGTACGCCGCCTCGCAGGCCGAAGCGGCCGCCAGCGGCGCCACGGAAGGCGGCCAGCAGGCCGGCGCCGGCGCCTCGTCCGGCGGCAACGACGACATCGTCGATGCCGAAGTCAAGGAAGTGAAGAAGGGCTGACGATCGGCGGCCGGCATGGCCGATGCCCCCTAGCCGCCGCGTCGGGGTGACCTGACGCGGCGTTTGTGCTCACAGCCCCTCCCACGCGCATCACGCAAAACACCCACCATGGCCAAACGCGACTTTTACGAAGTGCTGGGCGTCCCCAAGAACGCGTCCGACGACGAAATCAAGAAGGCTTACCGCAAGCTGGCAATGAAGTACCACCCTGACCGCAACCAGGGTGAGGCCGCCAAAACCGCCGAGGAGAAATTCAAGGAGGTCAAGGAAGCCTACGAAATGCTGTCGGACCCCGACAAGAAGGCCGCCTACGATCAGTATGGCCACGCTGGTGTGGATCCGAACATGCGCGGTGGCCCGGGTGCCGATGGCTTCGCCGGCTTCGGCGACGCCTTCGGCGACATCTTCGGCGACATCTTCGGTGGTGCGCGGCGCGGCGGTGGCCGCCAGGTGTACCGCGGCGCCGACCTGTCCTACGCGATGGAAGTCACGCTGGAGGAAGCGGCCAACGGCAAGGACGCCCAGATCCGCATCCCCGCCTGGGACGACTGCGAGGCCTGCCACGGCAGCGGCGCCAAGCCCGGCACCAGCGCCCAGACCTGCTCGACCTGCCATGGTCAGGGCGTGGTGCAGATGCGCCAGGGCTTCTTCAGCGTCCAGCAGACCTGCCCGCACTGCCACGGCAGCGGCAAGATCATCCCCGACCCCTGCCCGTCCTGCCATGGTCAGGGCAAGATCAAGCGCCAGAAGACGCTGGAGATCAAGATCCCGGCCGGTATCGACGATGGCCAGCGCATCCGTTCCAGCGGCAACGGCGAGCCCGGCCAGAACGGCGGCCCGGCGGGCGACCTGTACATCGAGATCCGGCTGCGCAAGCACGACATCTTCGAGCGCGATGGCGACGACCTGCACTGCCAGGTACCCGTGGGCATGACCACGGCGGCGCTGGGCGGCGAGATCGACGTGCCCACCCTGCAGGGCAAGGCCACCATCGACCTGCCCGAGGGCACCCAGAGCGGCAAGACCTTCCGTCTGCGCGGCAAGGGCATCAAGGGCGTGCGCAGCAGCTACCCCGGTGACCTGTACTGCCACATCGCCGTCGAGACCCCCGTCAAGCTCACCGAGCACCAGCGCAAGCTGCTCAAGGAACTCGACGAGTCGTTCAAGAAGGGCGGCCACAAGCACAGCCCGAACGACAAGGGCTGGTTCGACAAGGCACGGGAGTTTTTCTCCTGATCCGCCGATCCAGGGCCACCTTCGGGTGGCTTTTTTGTGCGCGCGGTTTACAGGGCACGCCCGACAATAGATAATTCAACCAACCGTTTGATTGAATTTCTGAAGGAATCAGCATGTCCACCGCATCCGGCGCCCTCAAAGGTCTGCGCATCCTCGATCTCACCCATGCCCTGGCCGGGCCGTTCTGCTCGCAGGTCCTGGCCGACCATGGCGCCGACGTCATCAAGGTGGAGCCGCTGGAAGGCGACTTCTTCCGCCGCATGGGGCCCTTCCGCGAGGACGATCAGGTCAGGTCCTACGGCGGCCTGTTTCAGGCCTGCAACCGCAACAAGCGCTCCATCGCCATCAACCTCAAGCACCCCGAAGGCCAGGCCGTGCTCAGGCGCCTGGTGCAAAGCGCCGATGCGCTGGTCGAGAACTACCGTGCTGGCGTGCTGAACAAGCTGGGCCTGGGCTACGAGGCGCTGCGCGAGATCCGGCCAAGCTTGGTCTACACCTCGGTGCGCGGTTTCGGTGACGTCGTCGGCGGTGCCAGCCCCTACATGGACTGGCCCGCGTTCGACATCGTGGCACAGGCGATGGGCGGCTGGATGGGCATCACGGGTGAAGACGCCCAGCACCCGGTCAAGGTGGGTGGCGGCGCGGGCGACACGGTCTCGGGCCTCTTTGCCGCCTTCGGCACCATGGCCGCCCTGTGGCACGCGCGCGCCACCGGCCAGGGGCAGTACGTGGACGTGGCCATGACCGACAGCATCCTGGCCCTCTCCGAACTGGTGGTCAGCCAGTTCAGCTACCGCGGCGTTTCGCCCATGCCGGTCGGCAACGGCATCCCCGGTCTGGCGCCCTTTGGCACCATCGCGGTCAAGGACGGGGTGATCGCGATCGCCGCGCCTCATGGTCCGCAGTTCAAGCTGCTATGTGAACTCATCGGCATGCCGGAACTGGTGGACGATCCGCGCTTTGTGGACGAAGCCCACCGCTGGGAAAACAACCAGGCGCTGATCGCCCTCATCGAGCGATTCACGCGCCAGCACACCAAGCAGGAACTCAAGGCGCTTCTCGGCGGCAAGATCCCGTTCAGCCCGATCTACACCGCCGGCGAGATCTTCGAGGACCCGCATTTCGCCGCGCGCGACATGCTGCCGCGCGTCGAGCAGCCCGGCAGTGCGGAACCCGTGGCCGTACCGGGCGTGCCCGTCAAGCTCTCGGCCACCCCCGGCCAGGTGCGCCACCGCGCGCCAATGCTGGGCGAACACACGCGTGAAATCCTGCAGTCCCTTGGCATGGATGCCACAGAAACCGAGCGCCTGATCGAAGCCGGCGCCATTACCGCACCATAATGACCTCCATGTCCGATTCCACCGTCCCGCCCACTGAGACCGTCGGAGCGACTGCCAGGAGCACGACCCGCGCCGCCGCCAAAACCGCCACCGGCCGCCGCCGCAATGGCACCGGTACCAAACACGAGGACAAGCGCACCGCGATCCTGCGCACCGCCGCGCAACTGTTTGCCGTGCACGGCTACGAAGCCACGTCGCTGGACATGATCGCCGACCAGCTGGGCATGCACAAGGCCACGCTCTACCACTACGTGCCCAACAAGGAGAGCATCCTCTACCAGTGCCTGGTCAAGTCCTTCGGCAACCTCGACGAGGTCATCAGAAGCATGGAGGACCGCTCCGTGCCCGTGCTCGAACGCATGCGGCTGTTCGTGCGCAGCCTGGCGCTCGCGCAGAACAACGACTTCGGCCGCTGCCTGGTGCTCGTCGGCTCCCGGCCGCTGGACATGGCACCTGGCGGCGAGATCCGCCAGTTCCAGCGCCGGCTCGACAACACGGTGCGCGCGCTGATCACCGAAGGCATTGCCGACGGCACCATCAAGCCCTGCGATCCGTCGCTGTTCTCGGCCCTGCTGTTCGGTGCGCTCAACTGGGTGCCGCGCTGGTACAGCAGCAAGGGCAAGTACAGCATCGAGCAGGTGGTCGACGCCTTCATGGACATGGTCATCGACGGCATCGGCTCAGGCCGGCACTGAGTCTTCCTTTTCACCCGCCCATGAAAAACCCCCGCATCGCGGGGGTTCTCCTTTGGGACCTGGCCGGCGCTCACATGCCGCGGGCGATCACGTCCTTGAGCGTCTCGTTCGAGCCGCCGTAGATCTTGGCGACGCGGGCGTCCATGTACAGCTGCGCGATCGGGTACTCGGTGCAGTAGCCATAACCGCCGAACAGCTGCAGGCAGCGGTCGATGATCTCGCACTGCTTTTCCGAACCCCACCACTTGGCCATCATGGCGTCGTTGGGCTGCAGGGGCTTGCCATCGACCAGGTCCTTGACGAGCTGGTCGATGAAGACGCGACCAATGCGTGCCTCGGTGGCGCACTCGGCCAGGACGAACTTCGTGTTCTGGAAGTCCCACAAGGTCTGGCCCAGCATCTTGCGGTTCTTCACGTGCTCCAGCGTCATCTCGATGGCGCGCTCGGCGCAGGCGATGCCGACGATGCCGATCGACAGCCGTTCGCGCGTGAACACGTCCATGAGCTGATAGAAGCCCTTGCCCTCGACGCCGCCGATGAGGTTCTCGGCCGGCACGCGGGCATCTTCCAGGAATATCTCGGCGGTGTTGAGCGCGTTCTGACCGATCTTCTCGATGATCTTGTTGACCTTGAAGCCCGGGCACTTTTCCTTCTCGACCATGAACAGCGAGATGCCCTTGGCGCCGGAGCCTGCCTCGCCCGTGCGGGCGGCCACGAGCACCAGGTCGGCCTGATCGCCCAGCGTGCAGAAGATCTTGTTGCCGT
>NZ_JAQVEJ010000131.1 GCF_028698005.1 Hydrogenophaga sp. | reverse complement strand
GTCAGGAGGACTTGATCATGGTGCCGAAGGGCTCGTCGCCCAGCACTTCGAGCAGCAGGGCATGCGGCACGCGGCCGTCGATGATGTGCACCGCGTGCACGCCGCTCTTGGCGGCGTCGAGCGCACCGGCGATCTTGGGGATCATGCCGCCGCTGATGGTGCCGTCCGCGCACAGCTCGTCGATGCGGCGCGGCGTCAGCTCGGTCAGCAACTGGCCTTCCTTGTCGAGCACGCCGCGGATGTTGGTCAGCATCAGGAGCTTCTCGGCCTGCAGCACCGTGGCGAGCTTGGCCGCCACCACGTCGGCGTTGATGTTGTAGCTCTCGTTCTGCTCGCCGAAGCCGATGGGGCTGACCACCGGGATGAACTGGTCGTCCTGCAGCGCCTTGACCACCGCCGGGTCGATCGAGACGATGTCGCCGACCTGGCCGACGTCGTGCTCGATGGCAGGGTCCTGCTGATCGGACAGGCGCAGCTTGCGGGCGCGGATCATGGCGCCGTCACGGCCCGTGAGACCGACGGCCTTGCCACCGGCGGCGTTGATCAGGCCGACGATGTCCTGCTGGACTTCACCGCCGAGCACCCACTCGACCACCTCCATGGTTTCGGCGTCGGTCACGCGCATGCCCTGGATGAAATGGCCCGTCTTGCCCAGGCGCTTGAGCGCCGTCTCGATCTGCGGACCGCCGCCATGCACCACCACCGGGTTGATGCCCACCAGCTTGAGCAGCACCACGTCTTCGGCGAAGTCCTGCTGCAGGGTCGGGTCGGTCATGGCGTTGCCGCCGTACTTGATGACCATGGTCTTGCCATGGAACTGGCGGATGTACGGCAGGGCCTGGGCCAGGATTTCCGCCTTTTCGCGCGGCTGGATGTGCGACAGATCGGCGGGGCTGGGGTTCGGGGTGGTCATGACGGGTCCGTGGAAGAGCAGGAAACGAAATGTGAGTGCCGGGAAATTGTAGAGGCGGCGGACGTCGGGCCGGCGCCTAGGGCACGCGCTCTACACAGTCCGGTGCGGCCATCCTACAGTGGAACCCTGTCGGCGCCCTTCGGGGCGCCATGGGATAAGCCTCTTACCGATCACCACCATGGCCACCCGCAAACGCAGTGCTTCCTCCGCCGCCGAGTCGGATCCTTCCCCGCTGACCAGCACCATCCGGGAGTCCGCGCAGCAGATATGGCTCGCCGGGCTGGGCGCGTTCGCCAAGGCGCAGGCGGAGGGCGGCAAGGTGTTCGAGGCGCTGGTCCGGGAGGGTCAGACGATGCAGCGCAAGACGCAGGCCGCGGCCGAGGAGGGACTGCAGGAAGCCTCCAGCCGTGTGAGCAGCCTGGCCTCCGACATGGGTTCTCAGGCTGCGGGCCAGTGGGGCCGGCTGGGGACGCTGTTTGAAGACCGGGTGGCCACGGCGCTGGGCAAGCTGGGCATGCCGACGGCGCAGGAACTGGCGAACCTGCGCGCGCGCATCGACGAGCTGAGCGCCCAGGTGCAGGCGCTGGAGCGGCAGAACGCGGCACGCCGCTCGCCGCCGGCGCGTCAGGCGTCCGCCGCCAAGGCCGCGGCCAGGGCGGTGCCGCGCAAGGCCGTGCGCAAGGCCGCCGGCAGGACGGAGCAGTCCTGACGTGCATGCTGCATCGCAGCAAGACGACAGCGGGTGAGGCCACTACACTGGCCCCATGCGCCCGGGATGTGCTGGACATTGTGATGCAGGAGGCTCCGCCGCGACGTCGCCTTGGAGGGGGGCGTCATGGTGAAGAAGCAACCACGGCGGACCGCCGAGCGTATCCTCGAGGTGACGCTGGCGTTGTTCAACCGCTTCGGTGAGCCCAACGTCTCGACCACGCTCATCTCCTCGGAGCTGGGTATCAGCCCGGGCAACCTGTACTACCACTACCCGGCCAGGGACGAGCTCATCAATGCCCTGTTCGAGCGCTATGAGCGGTCACTGGGCGAATTGCTCCTGGCCGCGCACGAGGCCGGCGATGTCGAGGATGCGTGGTTTTTTCTGCACTCGCTGTTCGAGCTGGTCTGGGATTACCGCTTCCTGTACCGTGATCTCAACGACCTGCTTTCGCGCAACCGGCTGCTGGAAACACGCTTTCAGGTGGTACTGGATGACAAGACGCGCGCGGTGCGCGGGATGCTGGCGACCATGGAGCGTACCGGCGCTGTCGACATGGGCGGGGGAGCGCCCGAGCCGGTGGCCACGGCGATGGTGGTGGTTCTGACCTACTGGCTCAGCTTCGAGTATGTGCGCGATCCGCGTCGTGCGCTGGAGCCGGAACATGCGCAGCAGGCGCTGATGCGGGGGGCGTATCACGTGCTGACCCTGCTGGCGCCGTACATGGCGCCCGGGCAGCGGGCGCACATGCAGCGCCTGGCTGGTGCTTATCGGGAGACTTTCTCATGACTCTGGTGATGACCGATGCGGCATGGACGGCTGCGCCCGATGCCGTGCTCGGGCGGCTCGACCCGTCGGATGTGTCGCGCAACTGGATGCGGCTGCACGGGACCGATGGCGTGCCCCTGCCCACGTCGCCGCCCCTGCTCGAAGCCTGGACGCTGTACCACAACGGCCATTTCGCCCAGGCGCGCGAAAGGGCCCTGTCGCTGGGACCCGATGGCTGGGGCCTGGCGCTCAAGGCGGCCTGCACCCAAGCCGTGTACGTCGAGCCCAGCGATGCGATGCGGCTGGCGCTGCTGTGGGCGGCGGCCGAGCAGGCCGGCCAGCACTTGGCGCAGGCGCGGCAGCGACCCGAGCTCTGGTACTGGCAGGCCCACGCTCTGGCGCGGTACAGCCAGGGCATCAGCGTGGCCAAGGTGCTGGCCCGCGGCATCGGCACGCAGGTGCGGACGGCGCTGGAGCAGACCATGCGCCTGGTGCCCGACCATGTGGACGGACATCTGGCGCTCGGCAGTTTTCACGCCGAAATCATCGACAAGGTGGGGGAGCTGATTGGCGGCATGACCTATGGTGCCCGGCGCCAGACCGGACTGGACCACTACCAGCGCGCCAGCGCCCTGTTTCCTGAATCGCCCGTGGTGCTGTACGAGCACGCCAGCGGCCTGTTGCGGCTGGGCGGGGACGGTGCGCACGAGCGTGCGCGCCGGCTGGTTCAGGCCGCCGAACAGCGGATGCCCGCCGATGCGATGGAGCGCCTGTACGTGGCGCGGGCTCAGGCCGATCTGGACGGGTGATGGTGAATAACCCCCTGCGTGGCTGCGCCGCTTCCCCGCTCTTGTGCGTGGTTGCGCCGCCTGGGGTGCAGGTGCGCCCGACGGCCTGGCGGCGCCGGTTCCGTGGGGGCTCACAGTGGGTGCCTGTCCCCGGGAGCGCGTCTTCGCTGGCGTGCCTGCATACATAATCGGCGGCCATGGACACCAAGTGGCTGGAAGATTTCGTCAGTTTGGCCGAGACCCGCAGTTTCAGCCGGTCGGCCCAGTTGCGTCACGTGACGCAGCCGGCTTTCTCGCGCCGCATCCAGTCGCTCGAGGCATGGGCGGGCACCGACCTGGTGGATCGCTCGTCGTACCCAACGCGGCTGACGCCGGCGGGGCAGACCCTGTACGGGCAGGCGCTGGAGGTGCTGCAGGCCCTGCAGAACACGCGTGCGATGCTGCGCGCACACACCTCGGCCGCGCAGGACGTGATCGAGTTCGCGGTGCCGCACACGCTGACCTTCACCTTTTTCCCGGCGTGGCTGTCCAGTCTGCGTGACATCGGTCAGCCGATCAAGAGCCGGCTCATCGCGCTGAACGTGCACGACGCCGTGATGCGGCTGGTGGAGGGCACGTGCGACCTGCTCATTGCCTACCACCATCCCTCGCAGCCGATCCAGCTCGATCCGGCGCGCTACGAGATGCTGCCGCTGGGCAGCGAGACGCTGGCGCCTTACGTCAAGCCCGACGAGCGTGGCGAGCCGCGCCACGTCCTGCCCGGCACTGCGGCGCATCTGCTGCCTTATCTGGCCTATGCGCCCGGCGCCTACATGGGCCGTGCGGTGGACCACCTGCTGAGCCAGAGCGTGACGCCGGTGCACCTGGACCGCATCTACGAGACGGACATGTCCGAGGGCCTCAAGGCCATGGCGCTGGAAGGCCACGGTGTGGCTTTTTTGCCGGCCAGTGCCGTGCGGCGCGAGGTGGCCGCGCGCCGGCTGGTCCGGGCCGGCGAAGGCTACGAGACAACGCTGGACATCCGCATCTACCGCGAACGCCCCGGCTCGCGCAAGGCCAAGCGCATCGTCGACGAGTTCTGGCGCGAACTGCAGGCGAAGCTGCCGGCCACCGAAGCAGCGGCCGACTGAGGCACCCGCGCCGCGCGATCAGGCGGTCGCTTCGAGTGCCTCGCCGACGGCGTTGACGAGGGCGTCGATCTCGGCCGGGGTGCTGATGAAGGGTGGGGCCAGCTGGATGGTGTCGGCGCCGTAACGCACGTAGAAACCCTGCTTCCAGCAGTGCATCGCGATCTCGAACGGGCGCTTGGCCGGTTCACCCGGCGCGTGCGCGATCGTCAGGCCGGCGGCCAGGCCGATGTTGCGGATGTCCTGCACATGCTGGGCGCCGCGCAGGCTGTGGACGGCCTTTTCGAAGTGCGGGGCGAGGGCCTGCACCATCTGCGGCGAATGCTCCCTTTCCAGCAGGTCCAGGGTCGCCAGTCCGGCGGCGCAGGCCAGGGGGTGCGCCGAGTAGGTGTAGCCGTGCGCGAACTCGACCATGTACTCGGGGCCACCGGCGACCATGAAGGTGTCGTAGATCTCGGCCTTGGCGACCACGCCGCCCATGGGCACCGCGCCGTTGGTGACCTGCTTGGCGAAGGTCAGGATGTCGGGCGTGACGCCGAAGGCCTCGGAGCCGGTCCAGGCACCGCAGCGGCCGAAGCCGGTGATGACCTCGTCGAAGATCAGCAGGATGTCGTGCTGCGTGCAGATCTCGCGCAGGCGCTGCAGGTAGCCGGCCGGCGGCACCACCACGCCGGCGGAGCCGGAGAAGGGCTCGACGATCACGGCCGCGATGTTGCTGGCGTCGTGCAGTGCAATGATGTCCAGCAGCCGGTTGGCCAGCGCCTCGCCGCCCTCGGCGGGGATGCCCTGGATGAAGGAGCCGGCCGGCGGCTGGGTGTGGGGCAGGTGGTCGGCCTCGATGCCCTGGCCGAAGGTCTTGCGGTTGCCACCGATGCCGCCGACGGAGATGCCGCCGAAGTTGACGCCGTGGTAGCCCTTTTCGCGGCCGATGAAGCGGGTCTTGCCGGCCTGGCCTTTCAGGCGCCAGTAGGCACGCGCCATCTTCAGCGCGGTGTCGGCGGACTCGGAGCCCGAATCGGTGTAAAAGACGTGGCTCAGGCCGGCAGGCATGTGCTGCACGATCTTCTCGGCCAGCTGGAAGGCGGCGGGGTGGCCGAACTGGAAGGCGGGTGCGTAGTCGAGCGTGGCGGCCTGGCGCGCGATGGCGTCGGCGATCTCGCGCCGGCAGTGGCCCAGACCGCAGGTCCACAGGCCCGAGAGGCCGTCGTAGATGCGGCGGCCCTGGGCATCGATCAGGTAGGCGCCTTCGCCGCCTGTGATCAGGCGCGGGTCCTTCTTGAACTGGCGGTTGCCGGAGAACGGCATCCAGTGCGCGTCGAGCTGGGCGGCCGTCAGGCCGGCGGTGGCTTTCAGGTCGGTCATGTCCATGGCGGCGGGTCCTGTGGAAGAGATGGAAAAAAGGGAATGAATGGGGCGATTGTGGGGCGGACGCCGGATTCTTTAAACTGCAACATGGCGCTATTCAGTTGCGTATCTGTGAAACTTTGAAAGGCTCATTTCCATGGCGCATTCCAGGGCCTGGCTGGGGCAGGTGGGCGACACCGACATCCGGCTGCTCAAGGTGTTCCGGTCAGTGGTCGATTGCGGTGGCATGGCGGCGGCCGAGCTGGAGCTCAACATCGGCCGCTCCACCATCAGCCGGCACGTCAAGGACCTGGAGCAGCGCCTGGGCTTGGTGCTGTGCCGGCGCGGGCGCGGGGGCTTTTCGCTGACCGAGGAGGGGCGGCGCGTCTATGCCGACACCCGGCGCCTGCTGGAGGCGCTGGAGGGTTTTCGCGCCAGCGTCGGTCAGATGCATGGCGAGCTGACGGGCACCCTGCGGCTGGGGCTGTTCGACAAGACGGTGACCAACCCGGCCGCCCGCGTGGACCGCGCCGTGCGCGAATTCCGCGCCATCGCGCCGCAGGTGGGGCTGGAGCTGACGGTGGGGGCGCTCAACGTGCTGGAGCCGGGTGTCATCGACGGCTCGCTCGACCTGGCCATCGTGCCCGACCACCGGCGCTCGCGCAGCCTGCGCTACCTGCCGCTGTTCCAGGAGCAGATGTACCTGTACTGCGGGCGCGAGCACCCGCTGTTCGTGCGCCGGCAACCGACGCTGGACGACGTGCGCGCGGCCGACTGCGCGGGCCTGGCCTTTCATTCGCCGAACATGGATGTGACGCGCCGCTTCGGCCTGCGGCGCGGCGCGCTGGTCAACGACCAGGAGGCGGTGGCGCTGCTGGTGCGCTCGGGCGGCTACGTGGGCTTTCTGCCCGACCATTACGCCGCCATCTTCGTGGACCAGGGCGAGATGCGCCGCGTGGCGTTGCCCGAGCTGGGCTACACGGTGGATTTCGTGGCCGTCTCGCGCCCCGCGCCGTCGGCATCGCGCCTGGCGCAGACCTTCCTGCAGACCCTGGCGCAGGTCCACGGCATTGACTGAGCCGTGCTGCAGCGCATGGGACAATTCGACATCTCTGCAGAACGCACGACCATGAGCACCGACATCACCTCCCTGACCATCACCCGCCCCGACGACTGGCACCTGCACGTGCGCGACGGCGAGGCCCTGCGCACCGTGGTGCCGCACACTGCGGCGCAGTTCGGCCGGGCGATCATCATGCCCAACCTCAAGCCGCCGGTGACCACGGTGGCGCAGGCGCTGGCCTACCGGGAGCGCATCCTGGCCGCGGTACCGGCCGGCATGGCCTTCGAGCCGCTCATGACCCTGTACCTGACGGACAAGCTGCCGCCCGAGGAGATCGCGCGCGCGAAAGAGGCCGGTGTGGTCGCCTGCAAGCTCTACCCGGCCGGCGCCACCACCAACAGCGATGCCGGCGTCACCGACATCCGCAAGACCTATCGCACGCTGGAGGCCATGCAGAACGCCGGCGTGCTGCTGCTGGTGCACGGTGAGGTGACCGATCCGTCGGTGGACCTGTTCGACCGCGAGGCGGTGTTCATCGAGCAGCAGCTCGAGCCGCTGCGCCGCGATTTCCCGGGCCTGAAGATCGTGCTGGAGCACATCACCACGAAGGAAGCCGCGCAGTACGTGGCCGAGGCCGACGGGAACCTGGGCGCCACCCTCACCGCGCACCACCTGCTGTACAACCGCAACGCCATCTTCACCGGCGGTATCCGCCCGCACTACTACTGCCTGCCCGTGCTCAAGCGCGAGACGCACCGCCAGGCCCTGGTGGCTGCGGCCACCAGCGGCAGCCCGAAGTTCTTCCTCGGCACCGACAGCGCGCCGCACCCGGCCCACCTGAAGGAACACGCCACGGGCTGCGCCGGCTGCTACACCGCCCACGCGGCCATCGAGCTGTACGCCGAGGCCTTCGAACAGGCGGGCGCGCTGGACAAGCTCGAGGGCTTTGCCAGCTTCCACGGAGCCGACTTTTACGGCCTGCCCCGCAACCAGGGCACGATCACGTTGAACCGCCAGCGCTGGACGGTGCCTGCCAGCTACCCGTTCGGCGACGCCGAACTCAGGCCCCTGCGTGATGGCGAGGAACTGAACTGGCGCATGGTGACCTGAATCCGGCACCGCTTCGCACTGTCCAAGGAAGGAGAACATCCATGTCGTCCGAGCGCCAGTTGCGCATCGCGCTGCTCATCGACGCCGACAACGCCCCGGCGGACAAGATCGACGAGATCCTGACCGAGCTGTCCACGCTGGGCGAGATCAACGTGCGGCGTGCCTACGGCAACTGGACCAAGTCCGGCCTGCAAGGGTGGCAGAACCGCCTGCTGGAGTTTGCGATCCGGCCGATCCAGCAGTTCGACTATTCCAAGCGCAAGAACGCCACCGACATGGCCATGACCGTGGACGCCATGGAGCTGCTCTACACCGAGCGGCCCGATGCGTTTGGCATCGTTTCGTCCGACGCCGACTTCACACCCCTGGTGATGCACATGCGCGCCAGGGGCGCCGCGGTGTACGGGTTCGGTGCGGCGCAGACGCCCAAGCCGTTCGTGAACGCCTGCTCGCGCTTCCTGTA
>NZ_JAQVEJ010000130.1 GCF_028698005.1 Hydrogenophaga sp. | reverse complement strand
GCTCAGATGCGCCACAACAGCAGGGAACCCAGGTAAGCCAGGTAGGCCGTCACAAAGACCATCCCCTCGCGGCGCGAGACGCGGCGGTCGCTTTTGAATACCGGCAGACAGATGATGGCCACCAGGGCCGCCAGCGGCAGATCGATCCAGAGGATGTCGCGGCCGATGTGGATGGGGCCCGGGGCGGCGACGATGGTCAGGCCCAGGATGACCAGCACGTTGTAGATCCCGCTGCCGATCAGGTTGCCGATGGCCACGTCGCGGTCGTTGCGCAAGGTGGCGATCAGCGTGGTGACCATTTCCGGCGTATTGGTGCCCACGGCCACGATGGTCAGGCCGATGACGGCGTCCGAGACACCGAAGGCGCGGGCAATGGCCGAGGCGCCGGCCACCATCAGGTCGGCACCCAGGGCCGCCAGTGCGATGCCGGCGGCCAGCAGCAGGCAGTTCCAGAGCCAGGGCGGCAGGTGTGCGGCCAGGCCGCCTCGGGTGTCCGCACGCTCGGTCGGGTTGAACTCGCGCGCGAACTCTTCGCGCACCAGGGCGCCTTCGCGGCGGCTGGCCCGCACCAGCAGGACCGTGTACACGGTGGCACAGACCAGCAGTCCAAGACCTTCGCCACGCGTGAGCCGGCCGTCCAGGCTCATGATCAGCAGCAGCAAGGCCGTGGCGATCATGGCCGGCACCTCGACCCGCACGCTCATGGAGCGTGTCGGCAGGGCCCGGATGGAGGCGCTCAGGCCCAGGATGAACAGGATATTGAGGATGTTGCCGCCGGCGATGTTGCCCACCGACAGTGCGCCCTGGCCGCTCTGCGCGGCCGTCAGGCCGACGGCCAGCTCGGGCATGCTGGTGCCCAGCGCGACCACGGTCAGCCCGATGGTGACCGGGCGCAGCCCCATCAGGTTGGCCAGGCGCATCGCACCGCGCAGCAGCAGCTCGGCCCCCAGGACAACAATCACCAGGCCGCCCAGGAAGACGGCGAATGGATGCAGCCCCGATGCCGTCAGCGTCATGGAGCCGGCTGCTTGTTCACCACCACCAGCACGTCGGCGTCGCTCTCGGAAAGCACGCGCTGGGTGACGCTGCCCAGCAGCAGCTCCGTCGTGACGTTGGTGCCGTGCTTGCCCATGGCGATCAGATCGCAGCCGAGGCGTTCCTGCTCGCCGATGATCACGCCCACGGTGTCGCCCGCGAGGGCCAGGGGCGTGTGCCGATCCGGTTCGAGGCCGGTTTGCACCGCCAGCGCGCGCAGTTGCTGCTGGGCGCGCTCGCGCGCCTCGCTGCGGTACTGCTCCACGGTCTCGGGCGAGATGCCCGCATTGCGCAGCACGCCTTCGAAGGGTGTGGTGAACACGTGCAGCAGCACGAGATCGGCCCCGGGTGCCAGCTCGCGCGCCAGACGGATGGCCAGCGCCGAACCGGGCGAGAAATCCACCGGGACCAGCACGCGGCGGTAGGGTCGATAGTCGGGGTTCTTCACCAGCAGCACCGGACACCGGCTCTGGCGCAGCAGGCGCGAGGCCGTCGAGCCCACGACCAGGCGCCGCAGGGAGCCCTCGCCGCGTGCACCCACCACCGCCAGGTCGGCGCCGGATTCGGCCACGCGTGCGGGCACCACCGACGCGGGCCGGCCCGGCTCCACCAGCAGCGTCACGTCCACATCCTGGTGCCGCGCCCGATCGCGTGCCGCGGCCTCCAGTGCTTCGCGTCGCTGCGTCAGCACCTGTCGCGAGATGTCGTCGGTCTGCCCGCCGAGCAGCCCGCGCAGCATGGCCAGGGCATCGACGCCGGCCGCGTGCATCAGCGTCAGCCGCGCGCCGGTGGCGGCAGCGAGCTCGAAACCCCGGTCCACGGCCGGCAGCGCGTTGTCCGAGAGGTCGGTGGCTGTGAAGATGTGGCGGATCAATGGCATGGTCATCGCTCCGGTGTCGGGGTGCCGGGACAGGGGTGGCGGCGGGTCGGTGGGTTCGTGCGGACGTTCATGGCCGGTGGTGGTGGGTGGGCGCTGCCACGCGCGAGAGAATGTGGGCCGCCATGCCGCGCGCCAGTTCGTGCTCGCCCAGGAACACTTCACCCAGGCTTTCCCGGCGCAGCAGTTCGGCCTCTTCCTCGCTGTGCGTGCGCAGCACCACTTCGATGGCGGGGTTGAGGGTGCGCGCCACCTCGACCATTTTGCGCACGTTGACGGTATCGGGGATGGCCACCACCAGCATGGCGGCGCGGGCGATGTGGGCCTGGATCAGCACCTCGGGCGTGCCGGCGTCACCGCTGACGGCGGCAATGCCGTCGCGGCGCAGCGCATCGACCCGCTCGCGGTTCTGTTCGGCCACCACGAAGGGCAGGCCGCGGGCATGCAGCGCCTCGGCGATGCGGCGACCCACGCGGCCGTAGCCGACCAGCACCACCTGGCCATTGAGCAGCCGGTGGTCGGTGGACATGGGCAATTCGGCCAGTGGATCGTCGCGCAGCTCCAGCCGGCGCGCCAGCGGCGAGCGTGCCAGCACCCACGCACGCAAGGGCTCGGCCAGCGAGAAGGCGGCCGGGTTCAGGGCAATGGAGATCAGCGCCCCGGCGAGCACCAGGCTCTGACCCTCGACCGGCATCAGGCCCAGACCGACGCCCAGGCTGGCCAGGATGAATGAGAACTCCCCGATCTGCGCCAGGCTGGCGCCCACGGTGAGCGCGGTGTTGAGCGGGTAGTTGAAGGCCAGCACCAGTGCCACGGCAGCGACGGTCTTGCCGACGAAGATGATGGCCACCACCGCCAGCAGCTTGAGGGGTTGCGACCAGATCACCGTCGGGTCGAACAGCATGCCCACCGAGACGAAGAACAGCACCGCGAAGGCGTCGCGCAACGGCAGCGATTCGTCGGCGGCGCGGTGGCTGAACTCGGATTCGCGCATCATCATGCCGGCGAAAAAGGCGCCCAGCGCGAACGACACGTCGAACAGCTCGGCGGCGCCGAAGGCCACACCCACGGCGGTCGATACCACGGCCAGGGTGAACAGCTCCTGTGAGCCGGTGCGCGAGACCCACCACAGCAGCTTGGGCAGCACGCGCCGGCCGACCACCAGCATCAGCACGATGAAGGCCGTGACCTTGGCCAGCGTGATGCCCACGGTGGTCCAGATCTCGCCGGCGCTGGCAATCGGCACGGCCTGGCCGTCGGCGGCCTGAAGCAGGCCGGCCAGCGCCGGCAGCAGCACGAGCACCATGACCATGGCCAGGTCTTCCACCACCAGCCAGCCGACGGCGATCTGACCGTTGATCGATCGCAGCAGGCCGCGCGCCTCCAGCGCGCGCAACAGCACCACCGTGCTGGCCACCGACAGGCACAGTCCGAAGACGATGGCGCCGCCCAGGGGCCAGTCCCACAGCAGGGACACGCCCATGCCCAGCAGCGTGGCCACCGCGATCTGCACGATGGCGCCTGGCACGGCGATGCGCTTGACCGCCAGCAAGTCCTTGAGCGAGAAATGCAGGCCGACGCCGAACATCAGCAGCATGACGCCGATCTCGGCCAGTTGGCCGGCCAGGCCGACGTCGGCCACGAAACCGGGTGTGAACGGGCCGACGACGATGCCGGCCAGCAGATAACCCACCAGCGGCGGCATGTTCAGCCGGCTGGCGATCAGGCCAAAGACCATCGCCAGGCCGAAGCCCGCAGCAATGGTCGCGATGAGGCTGACGTCGTGCGGCATGGGCTGGGCGCCTTTCGTTGCCGGGCGGTGGGTGAATATTGATGTGCCGTACCTTAACATGTGGCACTGGCCTGGCGCATGGGTCGGCGCGGCCGGCGGCGGGAAGAAGCGGGGTGCCGGTTGGCGACAATGTCGCCATGATGGACATTCTTTTCCCCTTTGCGGGCGGCCTCGGCTTGTTCCTGATCGGCATGATGCTGCTGTCGCAGGGCCTGGTGGGTTTTGCCGGTGGCGCGTTGCAGCGGGCACTGACCCGCTTCACCGGCAGCCCGGCCCGTGCCTTCGCCTCGGGCACGCTGGTGACGATGCTGGTGCAGTCGTCAACCGCCACCACGGTGACGCTGATCGGCTTCGTCAGCGCCGGTCTGATCGGCGCGTCGCAGGCCGTGGGCGTGCTGCTGGGGGCGAGCCTGGGCAACACGGCCACGGGCTGGATCGTGGCCGGGCTGGGGCTGAAAATCAGCCTGGGCTACTACACCATGCCGCTGATCGGCATCGGCGCCTTCCTCAAGCTGCTGGGCAGGGGGCGCGTGACCGAGCTGGGCCTGGCTCTGGCCGGCTTCGGCCTGATGTTCACCGGCCTGGACTCGCTGTCCAGGAGCATGCAGGCGCTGTCAACGGTGTTCAACCTGGCCTCGCTGCCGGTCGGCGGTTACGGCGCGCGCCTGGCGGTGATGCTGGTGGGGCTGACCATGACCGCCATCATGCAGTCGTCCTCCGCGGCCATCGCCACCACGCTCACGGCGCTGCACGGTGCGGTGATCAACTTCGATCAGGCGGCGGCCCTGGTCGTGGGTGCGGCCATCGGCACCACGTTCACGGGCGTCATCTCGGCCATCGGTGGCACCGTGCATGCCAAGCGAACGGCCCTGGCCTATGTGCTGTTCAATGCCGGTGCAGGGATCATCGCCATCGTGCTGCTGCCCCTGTTCCACGCAGCGATCGACTGGCTGAACGCACATGCCGGGCTGGACGCCGGTGCCAGCAGCCTGGCGGCCTTCCACACCTTGTTCATTGCCGTGGGGGTGTTGCTGTTCCTGCCGGTGGCGGGGCCGTTTTCGCGCTGGATCGAGCGCCTGCTGCCCGAGGTCGCCAGCGCTGCCACCGCCCGCCTGGACGCCAGCCTGCTGTCCCTGCCCGATGTGGCGCTGGAGGCCTCGGAGCGGGCGCTGGAGCAACTGGCCGGTCAGGCCCTGGAGCTGTTCGAGGCGCGCCTGCACGACGGGCAGGACGATGACATGGAAGCGCGCCTGCGCGCGCTGGACCATGACATCGACCGGGTCTACGAGTTCGTGGGGCGCATCCAGCTGGCGCCCGACGACGCCGCATCGGCCGCCTCGCGCATCGCCCAACTGCATGCCATCGACCACCTGCTGCGCCTGTGCACCCGGCTGCACGACCTGCTGCAGGCGCGTGCGCGCTTGTCGGAGCCGGACTACGCCTGGGCAGCCGGGTACGGACAGCGCATCATTGATGCTGCCCGCCGTGGCCTGGCCGAACGCGAGCTCTCGCTCTGCCTGGATCAACTGTCGCTGGAGGCGGTCGGTCTGACGGCCGAAGCGGCGCAGCGCCGGCAGGATGCGCTGCGGCTGGTGCCGATGGGACGCAGCGGCGCCTCGGACGCCCTGCACCGCACCGACACCTACCGCTGGATCGAGCGCAGCGCCCACCACATCTGGCGCATGTGCCACTATCTGGCGCAGGGTCGCGTGACCCGTGACCGCAAGGGCAGCATCGAAACGCTGGCGCACCCGCCGCTGGAGGCCGAGGCGGGTCTGGAGGCACCGGTGACCCAGGACTGACCTGACACGCGCCACCGGTTCACATCCGGATACATCGGGACATCCAACCCGGGGTCTTGTCCTACAAACCGATCCAGCCACCGCCGACAGCCGGCGCGCGGTCGATTGCCTACAGTGAATGCACAACGTTGTCCGCGAGATCGGACGTCGTTCACCGCCCGGGGCGGCGCCGAGGTTCCAACGCGGCGGCACCACCGGACACATCCATTCCATGTTGACAGGAGACCGATCATGACAACCACGCTGATTCAGCGCCGCATCACCCTGGTGCTGGCCACCACGGCCGCTGCCTTCACGCTGGTGGCCTGCGGGCAGGCCAACGAAGGTGAGACGGTCGGCCAGCAGATCGACAACGCCATCGCCAGCACCGAGTCCGCGGCCAACCGTGTCGGCCAGGAGATGGGCAGCGCGATGGAGCAGGCCAAGGAGGCCGCCGGCAATATGGCCGCGGAGGCCGCCAGCGCCGCGACCGATGCCGCCATCACCACCCGGATCAGCGCCGCGCTGGCCGCCGATGAGCAGCTCAAGGCCTTGCAGATCGACGTTGACACGCAGGCCGGCCGCGTGACGCTGAACGGCCCGGCGCCCGACGAGAGCTCGCGCGAGCGGGCCTCCACCCTTGTCCAGGGCATCGAGGGCGTGGTGTCGGTGGAGAACCGGCTGGTGGTGCAGGGCGGCGGCTGAGGCCAGCTCAGCCGGGTGACGCGCCGGAGGTCGGCCGGTCGCCCGGATGGGCGCTGCCTAGCGCCGGCCGATGTCGGCCGTGCGCACCATGGTGATCGCGTCGAACGGGCACCGGACCGCGCACAGCGCACAGCCGGTGCAGCCGGACGCGTCGTGCAGGCCGCTTTTCTTCTGCCACCCGGGGCCGGGGTGCAGGGACAGCACGTGAGGCTCGCACACCGCCACGCACCAGCCGCAGCCGGTGCAGCGGGCGGGGTCGATACGTGGCAATGCCTTGCGTTTCGCAGGGGAAGTCATGGCGCCATTGTGAGGTCGGGGCGCAGCGGCTGCCGGCTCAGCCGGGTGACGCGCTGGTGGTCTGCCGCATCAGCTCGATGAAGCGCTTGGCGCCCAGCCCCAGTGGCCGGTCGTTCGGCCAGACCACATCCACCCACAGGCGCAACTGGCCCGTCACGTTGCCGAAGCGGATCTCGACCAGTTGCCCGGTGGCCACCAGCGGCTCGACCAGGCGCTTGGGCAGGTAAGCCCAACCCAGTTCGGCCTGCACCAGGCTCAGCGTGCTCAGGTGGCTGTCGGTGCGCCAGATCTGGCGCGCCAGCAGCAGGCGTGGATCGGCCCCGCGCCGGTCGCGCCCGGCCACGGCCACCTGGCGGATGTCGACCAGATCCTCCAGCCGCAGCCGCCCCTGGCGCGCCATCGCCTCGGGGTGTCGGGGCGACATGACCGCCACCAGGATCTCCTGTCCGACCTCCTGAAAGGACTCGCGCTCGTCGGCGCCCGGGCGCTCAAAGACCAGCGCCAGATGGGCCTCGCCCGCGAACAGCATGCGCAGGGCATCGGCCTGCGGCGCCGACAGCACCTCCACGTCGAGCAGGGGAAATTCGCGCGCCAGCACCGCCAGCGGCTGGCTCCAGGGGGCCGACAGCAGCTCGGGCGCGATCGCCAGCGTCAGGCGCTGCTCCAGCCCCTGGTGCATCTGCTCGGCGTGCGCCTGCAACTGCCGCAACTGCCGGGCGAGCTGGCGCGCCTGTGGCTCCAGTGCCCGCGCCACCGCCGTGGGCCGGGGCTCGCGCGAGCCCCGCTCGAACAGGCGCAGGTCCAGTTCGGCCTCCAGTTGGGCGATGGTCATGCTCACCGCCGAGGGCACGCGCCCGAGGTGGCGGGCCGCGGCGGAGAAGGAACCATGGTCGAGCACGGCCAGGAAGACCTGCACGTTGTCGCTGTTGAATGCCGTCATTCCTTCAATCTATCAAAAAAACTGAAAGGAATTGACTTTTTTCGTCAGAAAATCAGGTTTAACATCGCGGCCATCATGCAAGGTATCCAACGCAGAGTCGTTTACGTTTCCCTTTACGAGCTGATCGCCATCGCGGTATCCAGCGTCCTGCTGGCGCTGGTCTCCGGCCAGGGCACCGGGCACGCCAGCGTGGCGGCCGTTGCCGCCTCGGTCATCGCCATCATCTGGAACATCGTCTTCAACACGCTGTTCGAGCGCTGGGAGGCCCGCCAGGCGGTGCGTGGCCGCAATGTCTGGCGCCGGGTGGCCCACGCCGTCGGCTTCGAGGGCGGGCTCGTGCTCGTCCTGGTGCCCATGTTCGCCTGGTGGTTCGGCGTCAGTCTGTGGGAGGCCTTCTGGCTGGAGGCCGGGCTCATCCTCTTCTTCCTCATCTACACCTTCGTCTTCAATCTGGCGTTCGACAAGGTGTTTGGCCTGCCCGCCTCGGCGCAATAAAAAAAGAAAACCCCGCCGTTTCCGGCGGGGTTTCTGGCTTCACGGCACCAACCCGTGCCGGGTTGGCGCAACGCTCAGCGGGTGCTCAGTAGGCCGAGCGGCGCTCGTTGCGGTAGCCACCACCGTAGCCGCCGCCCGTGCTTTCCTTCGGACGCGAGACGTTGACCACGATCGAGCGGCCGCCGACGGACATGCCGTTCAGACCGCGGATGGCGGCTTCGGCCTGCTCGGCCGTGCCCATCTCGACAAAGCCGAAGCCCTTGGAGCGGCCGCTGTCACGGTCGGTCATGACCTTGGCGGACGTGACGTCGCCGAACTCGGCGAAGTTGTGTTGCAGGGCGCCATCGTCGATGGAGTAAGGCAGGTTGCCCACGTACAGTTTGGTGTTGCTCATG
>NZ_JAQVEJ010000129.1 GCF_028698005.1 Hydrogenophaga sp. | reverse complement strand
CGCCGACCACCCAACTGGTGCGCAGGATCAGGTGCCGTGGCGTGGCCGCGGCAAGCTGCACTTCGCCCTCGAGCTTGCTGCGGCCATAGGCACTTTGCGGGGCGGTCGGGTCCGTCTCACGGTAGGGGCGGGTTCCGTGACCGTCGAACACGTAGTCGGTGGAGTAGTGCACCACCAGAGCGCCGATGGCCGAGGCTTCCGCACCGAGAATGCCGGGCGCGGTACCGTTGATGGCAAAGGCCAGGTCGCGCTCGGTTTCAGCGCGGTCCACAGCGGTATAGGCGCCTGCGTTGACGATGATGGTGGGCCGGTGCCGGCGGACGGCCTGCCGGATGCTCTCCGGCTGGCTGAGGTTGCATTCAGCCGAGCCTAAGGCCACCACCGGCCCCAGGGGGGCCAGTGAGCGCTGGAGTTCGAAGCCGACCTGGCCGTTCTTGCCGATCAGCAGGATGCTCATTCGCGCGGCCCGTACTGCTGGTCGATCCACTGCCGATAGGCACCGCTTTGCACCTGCTGCACCCATGCCTGGTTGTCGAGGTACCAGCGTACGGTCTTGCGGATGCCGGTTTCAAACGTTTCCGCTGGCTTCCAGCCCAGCTCGCGGTGGATCTTGGTGGCGTCGATGGCGTAGCGGCGGTCGTGCCCGGGGCGGTCCGTCACGTAGGTGATCTGTTCGGCATAGGGCTTGCCGTCGGCACGGGGGCTCATTTCGTCGAGCAGGGCACAGACGGTCTTGACGATCTCGATGTTGGGCTTCTCGTTCCAGCCACCGACGTTGTAGGTTTCGCCTGGTGTGCCCGCTTCGAGCACGCGGCGGATGGCACTGCAGTGGTCCTTGACGAACAGCCAGTCGCGCACCTGCATACCGTCTCCGTACACCGGCAAGGACTTGCCGGCCAGGGCGTTGACGATCATCAGCGGGATGAGCTTTTCGGGAAAGTGCAGTGGCCCGTAGTTGTTCGAGCAATTGGTGGTGAGCACCGGCAGACCATAGGTGTGGTGGTAGGCGCGCACCAGATGGTCGCTGGCGGCCTTGCTGGCCGAGTATGGGCTGTTGGGCTCGTAGGGGTTGCGTTCGGTGAACGGTGGGTCGGTGGGGCTGAGCGTGCCATACACCTCATCGGTGGACACATGCAGGAAACGGAAGGACGCCCGTGCCTCGCCTTCCAGGCCGCCCCAGTAGGCACGCACCGATTCGAGCAGGTGGAAGGTGCCCACGACGTTGGTCTGGATGAAGTCTTCCGGCCCGTGGATGGAGCGGTCGACATGGCTCTCGGCGGCAAAGTTGACCACGGCGCGCGGACGGTGCTCGGCCAGCAGCCGGTCCACCAGCGCGCGGTCGCCGATGTCACCGTGCACGAAGATGTGGCGTGCGTCACCTTGCAGGCTGGCCAGGCTGTGCAGGTTGCCGGCGTAGGTGAGCTTGTCGAGGTTGATGACGGGTTCATCGGACTGGGCCAGCCAGTCGAGCACAAAATTGGCGCCGATGAAGCCGGCAGCTCCGGTGACGAGGATCATGGGTCAGCGATGTCCTGTGGTGATGCGGTCAGGGTGAGGGTGGGAGACGGCTGCGCCGCCTGCCTGGGGCGGTGATGGCTGCCCTTCAGGGTCCGTCGTAGGCGGTGGCCACTGGCAGCCGCCCCAGGTACCGGCAGAAATAACGGGCCATGCTGGCCGCATGCCAGGCCATGTAGCGGGGTCTTTGGTGGCTGGCGCGCTGCGCGTCGTGGATCACCACCACACGCGGATCGCACACCACCTTCCAGCCGGCTCGCCACAGACGGGCGCAGATATCGACATCCTCGTAGTAAAGGTGGAATCTATCATCAAATCCTCCCACATGCCGAAATGCCGAACTGCGAAAGAGCAGAAACATGCCGGCGGTCCACTCGACCGAGCGCGCTTTGCCCTCGCCCGGGACCAGCGGGTAACGTCCGTCGTCGATGCCGCGCGACTTGCGCCACAGTCCCGCGGGGGTCGGGAAGTGGCGGGCGTTGTCTTCCACGGTGCCGCGGGGGCTGATGACCAGGGGGGCGACGACACCAACCTTCGGATCCTGCATGCAGCGCAGCAGCGCAGGGAACGGGTCGCCCTGGAGCCGGATGTCGGGATTGGCGACGCAGAAATACGGCGTGGTGCAGCCTTCGAAGGCCTGGTTGTGGTTGGCGGCGAAGCCTTGGGGGCGGGCATTGGTGACCAGCCGCGGTGCCAAAGAGGCCGGTGGCCGCAGCGGCTCGTCCGGGATGTTGGCGGTAACGACCAGCTCGCTGATGGACGCATTGCCGTCCAGGTCGGCCAGGAACTGGTTGGCCAGGCGTGCCTGGCCATGACTGACGAGCGACAGCCGAATGCTCATCGTGGAGCCCCTGCGTGTGTCATGGCATGTCCTTCGCTGCTCCCCGAGGGTGCGTGGGCAGGCAGGGGCGGCTCTGTGCTGCGCTCGCGTTCATAGCCGGCGCAGCACGCGGTAGAGGAAGCGTTGAATGGGGGCGGGAGGGCCCTCAAGCCAGCCGGCCAGGCGAGCGGCCAGGGCCTGGCGGAATGTCAGTTCCGGGCCGAAGCGCTGGCGGAAGGCACGCGCCTGGCGGGCATTGAGCCGGAAGATCTCGGCGTGGCGGTTGTCGAAAATGCGGTGCAGGATGGAGCGGTAGATGACCGGCTCGTCCTTTTTCTTGGCGCCGATGGTGTTGGCCTGGTGCTGCCGGTAGTCGATGACGGCCTGGTCGATGTAGGCGCGGCGCCCGAAGGCACTGGCCACCAGCGAGAGCCACCAGTCGTGCATGATGGCCTCGGGGTGGATGGGCAGGGCGCGGCGGATGAGGGCCTGGTTCATCAGGCTGGTGCAACCAGTGACGGTGTTGCTCAGCAGTTGGGCGGCAAAACCCGGAAGCTGCACCTGCAAGCCCTGGAATCGGGCCATCGAGGGTGCAATTTCCTGGCCATTCTCGGTGACCAGCCGCAAGTCGGCGTGCACCAGTGCGGGCGTGCGCTCGTCACCGGCCTCCAGGGCCTGCAGACGCTGCGCGCAGATGGCCAGTTTGTCGCTGTGCCACAGATCGTCCTGGTCGGAGAGGGCGATGTACAGGGGCCAGCCGGCGGGGACGTCGGGGGGGGTGAAGGCCAGGGCAGCCGCCATGAGCTCGGCGAAATTGCCACAGGCACCCAGGTTGCCTTTGTCGTCGGCGAGGACATGGACGCGTTGCGGATGGCGCTGGCGGTACGTGTCCAGCACCTCGCGCGAGCGGTCGGTGGAGCCGTCGTCGCGGCACAGGATGTAGACGTGTGCCAGGCTCTGGTTCAGGATGGACTCGATCTGCTCGGCCAGGAAGCGCACGCCGTTGTACACCGGCAGCAGGACCAGGACGGCGCAGGCGGGTGGTGTCGTGGTGGGTGAGGTCATGGAATGGATCGGTGTCAGAGGCGCCCGAGTGCGGCGCCCAGGTGGAGCGACAGTTGCCCGGCCAGCGTCTGGCGCCACAGATGCCCTTCGCGCAGGGCGGCGAGCCGGTGTCGGGCGCTGCTGCCATGGCGGACGCGGCGGAAAGCGTCGAGCTGATGACGCGCCTGGGGCGTCAGGCGGTCGGCCAGCGCGCCCAGGCCGCGCTCGGTCAGCTCGCCCCAGTGCCGGTACTGCCCTTGCCAGAGCAGGCCCAGGCGCTGGAAGCGGTCGCGGATGCGGGACTGCGCGCCGATCAGGTTGCCCGCGTGCTGGCGGTACAGCAAGGCAGGCGTGGGGTCGAAATGAAACAGGCCCCCCGCGCCGGTTGCCAACTGGTAGGCCGTCCAGTCGTGCACGACGGCGAGCGCCGGGTCGTAGGCCTGCAGCAGGCGCAGCAGGGGGCGGTTGAAGACCATCGTGTTGCCGCTGGCCACGTTTTGCAGCAAGGCGTTGCCAAACCCCAGCGGACGTGCCGGCACGGGGCTTTCGCCCAGCGGGCGCAAGTGCTCGTCCACCCAGCGCGTGCGGGCACCGTACAGCGCGGGCTGTGCGGAACTGTCTGCGCCGAGTGCCGATGCCAGGGCGGTGACGGCCCGCGCGAGCTTGTCGTCCAGCCAGACGTCATCCTGGTCGCAAAAAGCAAACCATTCGCTGGGATCGTCATCGGCGACGCTGGCCAGCAGGTGGAAGAAGTTGGCCGTCGAACGGCGCCGGGGGCCTTCGAGCAGGCGGATGGTGTGCGCAGGGTGGGTCTGGGCGAACCGCTCGCAGATCGCCTGTGTGCCATCGCTGGACCCGTCATCGCTGATGGTCAGACGCCAGTCGGTATGACTTTGGCGCGCGATCGAATCCAGCTGCTGTTGGAGGAAGGCTGCGCCCTGGTAGGTGGCCAACAGGATGTGAACCTGCATGTCGCCCGTGATCAGAGCCAGCGGCGGCTGGCCAGCCCCAGAAGAAATGCCGCCGCATCGCCGAGCATGTTGGTCAAACGCATGCTGATGCTCAGTCCAACGGCGGCTCCGGCACCGACCACCGGGGTCAGCAGCAGGATCATCATGGCCTCGCGCACCCCGACGCCGCCGGGCGAACCGGGCACCACATAGCCGATCACCCAGGACGCCACATAGAGGATGGTGAGCGTGTAGTAGCTGCCGGCGCTGACGCCGAACAGCCAGGCCGCCTGCATTTTCAGCATGGCGCCCAGCGTGTGCAGGCCCAGCAGGATCAGGAAACCGACCACCAGCGCCGTTTTGAGGGTGGGGGCCGAGATGAGATGGCCGCCACCCAGGCGGCGGCTGAGGGCCGGCAGCCAGCGGTTGAGCAGCGTGACACCGATCCAGGGCAGGAACAGCAGGACCACGGTGATGACCGCCATCTGCGGCACATCCAGCCCGTCGGGCAGGTGCTCGGCGAGGATCTGGCTCTGGGTCAGCAGCGCCAGGGCCGCAAAGGCGAAGCCGATGCCGACATGCCACAGGATGTCGACCAGCACGGTGTTGACGGTGGCCGAAATGGGCACGCCCGCGGCCTTGCCAAGGGCCGCGCGGCCGGCGAAATGGCCGATGTTGCCCGGCAGGTACTTGCCGAACTGGGAGATGGCCATGATCTGCATGGCCTTGCCGGGCCTGAGCTTGACGCCATGGTCCTTGAGCAAGGCACGCCAGAGGTAGCCGGTGACCAGGATGGTGAAGACGGTGCCTGCCACCGACAGCACGACGGCCGCCATGCTGCGGGCATTCCAGTGGATATGGGGGATGTCGTCCAGGCGCGAATACAGCGCATGCAGGAAGTACCCGAATGCCAGGGCAACCACGGCATAGGCAGCGAGCTTCAGGCCGATTTTGGCCAGGCGGGAGGCGGACACGTGGGGAGATCCTTTATGCGTCCACAGCTTCTTGGACGATGGCTTTGAAGGCCGCACCGAATCGGTCCATGGTGCAGTGCTGCAGGAAGATCTGGTGCCCCTGACGGGCGATGCGCTCACGCAGTGCGGGGTCGTTCTTGAGTGCCAGCACGGCGTCGGCAATGGCCTGCGGGTCCGCCGGCGGCACCAGGTAGACGCTTTCGCCGTGCTGCAACAGCTCCTGCACCGGCTCATTGCGGCGGGTGATGAGCGGCTTGCCCATGCCGATGGCCTCGATCACCTTGTTGGTCAGCACCAGGCTGGCGCGGTCATTGTCACCGAAGATGCCCAGGCACACGTCGGCGCGGGCCATGAAGCGGGTGAGTTCGGCGTAGGGGACCGGGTCGTGGAAGGTGACATTGCCCAGACCCAGCTCACGCACCAGCGCCATGTCCGCCTCGTAGGTCTGGCCCTTGCCCACGATCTGGAAGCGCACGCCATGGGGCTCCAGCAGCTTGGCTGCCCGGAGAATGTGGCGCACGCCGTGGAACGGGATGTATTCGCCATGAAAGTGCACCAGGAAGTGGTCGCGCTCTTCGTGCTGCACGATCGGGTGGATGACGGTATCGTCGACCGAGAGGAACAGGCGCCGGAACCGGGACGTGTCACCGCCGATCACCCGCCCGAAATGGCGGATGACGTGGTGGCTGTCGAGGATGGACAGGCGGGTGCACCGGTGCGACAGCCAGTCGCTCCAGGCATAGAGGCGGGCCTTGAGCGAACCTGCCTTGGCCTTCTGCCGGTCATAGACCATCGTGTCGTACGTGAGGATGTACATATCGAACACGATGGGCTTCCAGGTGAGCAGACGCACCAGCGGCATCAGCAACTGGCCATAGAAACCGACCACCACCACGTCGCAGGAAGGGGCCTTCAGGAGCGTCTGCCACAACAGGCGCGGGTAGTGCTTGAAGGATTTGTCGGGTGGGGTGCAGGGCACCACGTCACAGCCCTGGTCGCGCAGAGCCTTGATGACATTGCGGGTGCGTGAATAGGCCTGCTCCCTGCCGGCGACATAAAGGATTTTCATCGGATGCCGGCGTCTCAGAAGCTGAGGTCAGCGAGCAAAGCCACGGACGATGCGCCGGTGATGTTTTGCAGGTCGGCCGTGTAGTTGGCCCGCAGACGCCAGCCCGATGCCAGCTGCATGTGGGCGCCCAGGCCCAGGTAGGTGTGCTGGAGGCGTCCCTGGTGGAAGATTTCGCTTTGTTGGAGCTGGTTGGCCGATTCCTGCATGAAGACCTGCACGGAGCGCCGTGAGAGACTGGTCTGGTGCTGCAGGCTGCCACCCAGTTGCAACTTGTGACCGCCGTCGATGGCGATGACGGGACTTTGCAGGTCCAGACCGACACCAGCCAGCCAGTACTGGCTGGCGCTGGAACTGAAGCGCACATCGCTGGTGTAGAGGGATGACAGGGTGGCCGGGTTCAACTGGTGACGCTGGACACCGACGGACATCCAGGGCGTGACCCTGGAGCCCTGCCATTCGAGTGCCTTGCGGACCTTGTGTTCGAAAGCCCATGACTGGCCGCGGGTGCGGTTGAGGGATTGCAACTGCAGGATGTCGTCCGCCGAGTGGCTCAGGTCCTGGTGGTCGATGCGCGTCAACTGGGTACTGAATGTCAGTCCGCCGGCGGGCTGGTGCCAGTAGAAGGCTGTCGCGCTCGAGTGGCGTGCGTTGGAGACACGGTCGCTGGCGCTCGCCAGGGACTGGCGGCCGTCCTGACCGTACTGGACGAAGGCCAGGCCCATGCGACCGTCGGCAGTCCTGCCGGCGCCGGAACCTGAACCCGCAGACCCGAAGTCGAGCGCGATGCCGCGCGGCGCGCGCAGACCCATGCGCTCGTGCGCCGGGTCATCGAGCCGGAAGGCGCTCTGATGGCGTCGACCGCCCTGAAACACGCCGTTGACCGGGTCGGTCCCCAGCGCGAGCAGGCGCAGACCGGGGGCGACCTTGCCTGTGTCATCGGCGTAGGTCAGTACCAGGGTACCGTTGTCGATGTCCTGGTTCAGTCGCGAGACAGTCTCGGCACCGGCTGCCAGCGTACTCGCCCAGTTCCAGCCGCGGGAGATGTAGTGCTGGTAGACCCGGGCGATGATGTCCTGCCCGCGGCTGCCGAAATGGGTGGCGTCGTTGTAGAGGGTGTCGATGGACGAGCGCGAGGCGTTGGCGGTGGTGACGTTCTTGAAGCCGAATCGTTCGGGGTCTTCGAAGATGCGCTCGAAGACCGTGAACATGTCCACGGCGATCACGTTCGGTGTCGCATTGGCCAGTTCGCCCAGCATCTTGTTCCAGCCGCGCACCTGGCTGTATGGGGCAGCGTCGGAGACACCCGGACCCTTGCTCCAATCGTGCAACTGCGTGATGAACAGCCGGTTGTTCCCCGAGGTGGCGCCGTCCTTGACCAGGCGTGCCACCGCGTCCTTGTAGCCCGTGGTCGAGCGGACCAGGTTGTCGGGGCTGCCGAGTCGGCCGATGTCGTTGTGGCCCATGTAGATCACCGTCAGGTCGCGGTCGGCGATCGGGCTCTTCTTGCCTTCCCAGGTCGTGATCTGCTGGTCGAGTGCGCGCCTTTCGCCGTACATGGCCCGGGCACCGCCAATGGCGTAGTTCTCAGTCCTCAGGGCCAGCCCGCGCCTGCGCGTCAACTCGACCCAGTTGGCCGTTCCCGTCGAGTCGGTCCACTGCTTGTCGGTGTAGCTGTCACCGAAAGCCCGCAAGGTATTGACCTGGACGGCTCCGCCACTGCCGGACACGAACGGATTGGCTACCTCGGACGGGGCCACTGGCCCCGAACTGGAGCAGCCGGCTAGGAGGCTGGCCAATGCGATGGCCGACAGGACGCAGGATCTCGGCAGGTACGACATGGGGCGACAGGAAGGAAATGGTGGTGGGAAGCCGGCGACCGTTGATCAGTCGCTACCGAACAGATCGCGGGTGAACACCTTGTGTTCGACGTCCGCGAGGCTGGGGTGCAT
>NZ_JAQVEJ010000128.1 GCF_028698005.1 Hydrogenophaga sp. | reverse complement strand
CACGCGATGGTGTGTATCGAGGATTTGCAGGTACGGAACATGTCCAGGTCAGCGGCAGGTACTACCGAACAACCGGGACGAAACGTTCGGGCCAAGTCCGGCCTGAACAAGTCCATCCTCGATCAAGGCTGGTTCGAGTTCCGCCGCCAACTGGATTACAAGCTGGCGTGGCAAGGCGGCTGGCTGGTTGCAGTGCCGCCACAGAACACGAGCCGTTCCTGTCCGTGCTGCGGCCATGTGTCTGCCGACAACCGGCAGACGCAAGCCCGATTTGCGTGTGTGGAATGTGGCTTCGAGGAAAACGCCGATGTGGTCGGCGCGATCAATGTGCTAAGGGCGGGACACGCCCGGTTCGCCTGTGAAGTGAGCGATGCAGTAGGGTCGCCAGCAGCAGGAACCCACCGAAGCGACTCAGGGGCGGCTCAATGCCGCCCCTGAGCGCCGTAGGAATCTCCGGCCTTCAGGCCGGGGAGGATGTCAAGGCGCGTTCGCCCGTGTGCGCGTCACCCCCCGGGTGGGCGGCATCGATACCGCAATGGTCAGCGGCAGCGGCACCCAGGCAAGCCGCTGCCCGGCCCTGACCAACCTGACGGCCAGGCCCAGCGTGGTGCTGCGCAAGCGGTTGAGCGCTGGGGGACGCAAGCCATAGTGGTCACGGTAGATGATGCCGGCCCGCCAGCGCGATGTGGGCAGCATCCAGTCGCACGGATCGTGGTCGGAGGCAGCCCCCCAGGCCAGCGGCGGTCCGCCATCATCCTGCGCGATGGCCCGCACCTCTATGCGCCAGTCGTCCGCCACCGGCGCGGACAGGGTCCAGAATGTCTCGACGACGATCATGCCGCGGCGCTCCAGCACCTGAGGGGTGGCGCGCGCACCGAGCAGCGTCAGTGGCCCCAGCATGCGTGGCGGCGTCAGTTCAGCGTCGGCTGGCAGCGAATCCACGACCCAGTCCGCCTCGGGAACCGTCTCCACCCCGTGGCCCAAAGGCAGCCGCCGTGCCTTCACGCCAGGGCTCGCGGCCAGCTTGAGGATGGCGGTGCCATCCTCTTGCGGCTCGAACACGGCACCCAGGCGTCGGCTCTTGCCGATGAAGCGCGCTGCGGCGGCCTGGGCTTCCTCGCCCGTTCGCACCCGTGTTCGCCCGAAACCCACCTGCAACGGCGTGAAAACGACCTGTTCGATCCCTGCCGCGCCCACGTGCAGCGAGAACAGGCCGCCGTCATCGTCGTCGCGCGTGAGGGCATCGAACAGCAGATCACCCGCATCATGAATGATGGGCCGGCCCTGGTAGATCTCCACGCCCTGCACCACATGCGCGGATGCGCCGAGCACGGCGTCGGCCCCTGCGTCCACCAGGGCATGTGCCAGCGCAATGGCATCGGATTCGGGTTCAGCGACGAAATTGCGGCCGGCATGCACGGCCACCAGCACGACATCGGCAAACTGGCGCGCGTAGGCCAGACGCGGTGCCATCACGTCGGTCCAACGGGTCGGATCGTCTGGCGGCAAGTAGGCCTGCCCCGGCGTGGCGGAGCCGGCCGCAGTGAAGCGCTGCGTCGCATCCACCGAGAAAACGGCCACCACATAGGGCCCGGCGCGGCGGAAGACCGGTGCGAAGGCCTGTTTCGCGTTCGCCCCCGCACCAGCCGCGCCGATGCCTGCCGCCGCCAGCCAGCGCTCCTGGTCCATCAGGGCCTCCGGCCCGTAGTCACCGCTGTGGTTGTTGGCGGTCGTCACCACGTCCACGCCCGCCTCGCGCAGCACACCCAGCATCTCGGGCCGGGCACGGAAGTAGTACGGTCCCGCCTCGCCCTTGCGGATGCCCAGGCGCCCGATCCGCGAGACGACACACTCCAGGTTCACGATCGCGAGGTCGGCCTCGCGCAGCGCCGGGACATCGAGCACCGGCCCTTGGCCTGACGCCGCGCAGTAATGCAGGCGCCGGCCCAGGTTCACGTCGCCACCCCACGCGATGACCGCCTGACCCGATGCTTTCATACCTTGCCTGCCCTTTCCTTGGGATACCGTGTTCCCGGCCATTGTGCCCGCACCCCACGATCTGCCCGCCCCTCCGAGCGCCGGGGCGATTAGACTCCCGGGATGGCCCGACCTGGCCGACACCCCGCAACCGGCAGGGTGTGCGGCGCTGTGCCTTCCCTTCACCAGAGTCCACGATGTTTTCGTTCTTCCGTCGCAAGGCCGCTGCTCCGGCGCCGGCCCCAGCTCCCGCACCCCAGCCCGCACCGGCCCCCAGCGCCCCTGCGCTCGCCCCCGAGGTACCCGCACCCGCCGCAAGCCCCTCACCCGCGCCACAGACGCCGGCGCCCGCCGCCCCTGCACCCACCCCTGCACCCACCCCTGCACCTGCTCCGGCCCGCCAGGGCTGGCTCGATCGCCTCAAGAGCGGGCTGCGCAAGACCGGCGCCAGCATCGCCACCGTGTTCACGGGCGCGCAGATCGACGACACGCTCTACGAAGAGCTGGAAACCGCGCTGCTCATGGCCGACACCGGTGTCAAGGCCACCGAACACCTGCTCGCCGACCTGAAAAAGCGCGTCAAGAATGCCAAAGTCACCGACCCGGCGGCCGTCAAATCCCTGCTGGCCGACGCCATTGCCGAACTGCTGACCCCCTTGCAAAAGCCGCTGGTCATCGGCGAGCACCAGCCCACCGTGATCATGGTGGCCGGCGTCAATGGCGCGGGCAAGACCACCTCCATCGGCAAGCTCACGCGCCACCTGGCCAACGAGGGCGCCAGCGTGCTGCTGGCCGCCGCCGACACCTTCCGTGCGGCCGCGCGCGAGCAGCTGGCCGCCTGGGCCGACCGCGCCGAGGCCAGCCCCGAGCTGGCCGGCCAGGCGGTGGAAATCGTCACCCAGCAGGGGGGCGATCCGGCCGCCGTCAGCTTCGACGCCGTGACCGCCGGCAAGGCGCGCGGCAAGGATGTGGTGCTGGTGGACACCGCCGGGCGCCTGCCCACGCAACTGCACCTGATGGAAGAGCTGCGCAAGATCAAGCGCGTGGTACAGAAGGCAGACGCCACCGCACCGCACGAGGTGCTGCTGGTCATCGACGGCAACACGGGCCAGAACGCGCTCGCCCAGGTCCGTGCCTTCGACGATACCCTGCAGCTCACGGGCCTGATCATCACCAAGCTCGATGGCACCGCCAAGGGCGGCGTCATCTGTGCCATCGCCATGGAGCGGCCGGTGCCGGTCTACTTCATCGGGGTGGGTGAAAAGCTCGAAGACCTCGAAACCTTCGATGCCCGGGAGTTCGCGCAGGCCTTGCTGGCCTGACCCGGTCAGCGCCGGCCGGCGCGCTGGCGGTGGTAGCTGCCGTCGCCGCGCGTGAACACCTCATCCCCGGCCAGCACGTCCCCGGGCTGCAGGACCTGCGCCGCCCGGGCCTGCTCATACAGCGGCGCGAAGTCGATGCGCGTGAATTCCAGCAATTCGTCCAGATCGCGGATGACAAAGTAGGTTTCCTGGAAGTCGTCGATGCGGTACGCGGTGCGCATCACGCGTCCGATGTCGAAGCGCAGGCGGTTCGGCGACGGGCTGTCCAGGCAGAACTGCGACTCGGTGTAGGACGAGGCAATGCCCGCGCCGTACAGCCGCAGGCCCTCGTCGCCCTGGCGCAGCAGGCCGAACTCGACCGTGTACCAGTACACCCGCGCCAGTTGTGGCAGACTGCCCAGCGACTGCGCGCGCAGCCCGCCCTGCCCATAGGCCTGGATGAAGTCGGCGATGGCCGGGTTCATGAGCATGGGTATGTGGCCGAACACATCGTGGAACACGTCGGGCTCTTCCAGGTAGTCCAGCTCCTGCGCACCGCGGATGAAGTTGCCCGCCGGGAAGCGCCGGTTCGCCAGGTGGTCGAAAAAGACATCGTCGGGCACCAGGCCCGGCACCGCCACCACCTGCCAGCCGGTGCGCTTCATCAGCACATCCGACAGGCGCCGGAAATCGGGAATCTGCTCGGCCCCGATGGGCAGGTCCTTCATGCCCTGCACAAACGCGTCGCAGGCCCGACCGGGCAGCAGTCTGATCTGCCGCTCGAACAAGGTCCTCCATATCGCATGGTCGGCGGCGCTGTAGTGCGCCCAGCCCTGGTCGATGGTCCAGTCGGGACGCTCGGGCCGCCCCGGCTCACCGGCTGCCAGGCCGTGCAGTGTCTTCTCCTTGACCGCGTTCATGGCCGCCCTCACGTGCGCGGCGCACCATAGGCGGCGTCGGCCAGGGCCGCCCAGTCGGCATCGCGCTGCGACAGGCCGCCGGCGTCGTGTGTGCTCAGCGTCACGTCCACACGGTTGTAGACATTGAACCATTCGGGATGGTGGTTCATGGCCTCGGACACCAACGCCATCTGGGCCATGAAACCGAACGCCTGGGCAAAATCGTCGAAGATGAACCGGCGGTGTGCGCTGCCCCGTTCCAGGTCCAGGGCCCACTCGGGGCAATCGGCAAAGGCGGCACGCGCCATGTCGGCGCTCAAAGCTTGCATCGTTGTCTCCTGCTGTCGTGGCTGACCGGTGGATGCCGGCCTGATCAGGTAAGCAGTTTCCTCCAGGAGGAGCGCAATTTGCACCCATAATGCGCTCGAATCGGCCATCCTGTCGAGCCTTTCCTGCGGGTAAGCCCAAGAATACGGCGAATCCCTGCACCCCACCATGCCCTCCCCGTCCACGGCGCTGCGCGCACTCGCCCTTGTCCTGTTGCTGGCCGCGCTGGGCTGGCTGGTCTGGGCGCGCCCCGACGACCTCGCCGCCATCCCGGGCCATCTGGCCCGCCTGCCAGCAAAAGCCTGGCTGGGTGTGTTCGCCCTCACGCTGCTCAGTTATGCCCTGCGCTTTCTGCGCTGGCATCTGCTGCTGACCCACCTGGGCCACCGCATACCGCTGGGACGGCAGGCCCTGATCTACCTGGCGGGGTTCGGGCTGGCCATGACACCGGGCAAGCTTGGCGAAACCGTGCGCAGCGCCTACCTGGTCCCGCTGGGGGTCCCCCTGGGCCATAGCCTGGCCGCGTTCTTCACCGAGCGGCTGGCCGACCTGCTGATCGTCAGCCTGCTGGCCAGCCTGGCGCTGGCGCCTCTGCTGGCCCACCCGGTCTGGTTCGGCGTGGTCTGGGCCGGCCTGCTGGCACTGCTCGCCCTGCTGCGCTCGCGCCTCCTGCCTGGTCTGGCCCGCCGGCTGGGCCGCGGCACGCTGGCGCACACGGCCGATGGCGGCGCCCACGCCCTGCACCACCTGCTGCGCGGCCGGATGCTGTGCCTGTCGCTGCTGCTGGGCGGGCTGGCCTGGGCCGGCCAGGGCCTCGGGCTCTGGCTGCTGCTGGCCACAGGCGGTGTCGCCCCGCCGCCGTGGCCCACCGTGGGCAGCTACGCCCTGTCGCTGCTGGCCGGTGCCCTGTCCTTCGTCCCCGGCGGACTGGGCGTGACCGAGGGCACCTTGCTGTGGTTGCTGCAGCAGCAAGGCATGGGCATCACCCAAGCCGCCACGGCGGCCCTGATTGGCCGCGGTGTGCCCCTGTGGCTGGGCATGCTGGCAGGCCTGGTGGCCCTGGCCGTGCTGGGCAGCAGCCGCCGACTCGGCACGCGCCCCTGAGCCCCCTCAGTTCACCACACGCCAGCTGCCATCGGGCTGCCGGCACGCTGTGCCGTACACCGTGTCCGGCTGGCCACCCACCACGGCACGCATGGTGTATTCCCGGCATGGCGCACCGGCCTGCTCATAGGTCCGCGTCGGTGTCACGACGTATTCGTTGCGGGTGTCCGGATTGACCCAGCCCGTGGCCTGCCCGGTGCGCGACGTCTCCAGCACCTGGGCCGTGCGCATGCGGTCTCCATGGTCCATCGACCGGCCCACATTGGCACCGATGTTGGCACCGATCAGCGCCCCCACGATCGTTGCCACGGTGCGGCCGGTACCACCGCCCACCTGCGATCCCACGGCCCCGCCCAGTACCCCGCCAATGACGGTACCCGAGGTTTCATTGGGGCCTCCCACCGCGCCACAGCCGGCCAAAGCCAGCGCGAGCGTGGTGGACATCAGCGTCAAGCGAAAACGGGATGTATGCATGGTTCCTCCTGGGGGACGATCAAACCGGTGGCCACCAGCCCGGGCGGGCACGGCCATTCACCCTCATCTGATCACGCCAACCTGCAGACGTTCCGCATCATTTTGTATCCGCCAATGGAAACCCGATGTCCGGCCGCTCAGCGGCCGCCCAGTCCCATTCCGCGCGAGATCACTTCCTTCATGATCTCGTTGGTGCCGCCATAGATGCGCTGCACGCGTGCGTCGGCGTAGGCACGGGTGATGGGGTATTCCCACATGTAGCCGTAGCCACCATGCAATTGGACACACTCGTCCATCACCTTGCACTGCAGGTCGGAGCACCAGTACTTGGCCATGCTCGCGGTGGCCGTGTCCAGCCGGTCCTCGTTGATGAGTTCGCAGCACTTGTCCACGAACACGCGCGCCACCTGCACCTCGGTCTGCAGCTCGGCCAGCTTGTAACGGGTATTCTGGTAGTTGGCCACGGGCTGGCCGAAGACCTTGCGGTCCTTGACGTACTGCACGGTCCAGTCGATCGCCGCCTGCGCCGAGGCCACCGCCCCGATGGCGATCTGCAGCCGCTCCCAGGGCAACTGCTCCATCAGGCAGATGAAGCCGCGACCTTCGTAGCCAGCACCGCCAAGCAGGTTCTCGGCCGGCACCTGGACGTTGTCGAAGAACAGTTCCGAGGTGTCCTGCGCCTTCATGCCCATTTTCTTCAGGCGCTTGCCCTTTTCGAAACCGGGCATGCCGCGCTCGACCAGCAGCAGGCTGGTGCCCTTGGCGCCGGCCGCGGGGTCGGTCTTGGCCACCACGATCACCAGATCGGCGTGCCAGCCATTGGTGATGAAGGTCTTGCTGCCATTGAGCACGTAGTGCGAGCCATCGGCGCTCTTGATGGCCGTCGTCTTGACGCCCTGCAGATCACTGCCGGCCGCCGGCTCGCTCATCGCGATGGCGCCCACCATCTCGCCGCTGGCCAGCCTGGGCAGGTACTTGCGTTTCTGTTCCTCGGTGCCGTAGTGCAGGATGTAGGGCGCCACGATTTCGCTGTGCAGGCTGTAGCCGATGCCACTGACGCCGGCGCGCGCGATCTCCTCCATCTGCGCCACCGAGTAGAGCTTGTCGGCCCCGGCACCGCCGTATTCCTCCGGCATCGACATGCACAGGAACCCGTTCTCGCCCGCCTTGCGCCAGACTTCGCGGTCCACATAACCCTGCTCCTCCCAGGCGTCATGAAACGGTGAGATCTCCTTCTCGACAAAGCGGCGGAAGCTGTCGCGGAAGGCTTCGTGGTCGGCGTTGAACAGGCTGCGTTCGATCATGGGTGTCACCTTTCGGACGAGGGTGGATGATTTATACAAAGCAAATGCTTGGCAAAAGTCTATACTGATCCGCTTGTTTCGACCATCGGCACAGTTCCCCAGGAGACACCATGAGCCAAGCCTTCATTTACGACGCCATCCGCACCCCGCGCGGCAAGGGCAAGAAGGACGGCAGCCTCTATGAGGTCAAACCGATCAACCTGCTCGCGGGCCTGCTGGCCGAACTGCAGCGGCGCAACGACCTGGACACCGCCGCGGTGGACGACGTGGTCATGGGTGTGGTCTCGCCCGTGGGCGAACAGGGGTCGGTCATCGCCAAGGTGGCCGCCCTCAAGGCCGGCTGGGACTGGCAGTGCGCGGGCGTGCAGCTCAACCGCTTCTGCGCCTCGGGCCTGGAGGCGGTGAACATGGCCGCCATGAAGGTGCGCAGCGGCTGGGAGGAGCTGGTCGTGGCCGGCGGTGTGGAAAGCATGAGCCGCGTGCCGATCGGCGCCGACGGCGGCGCCTGGGCGCAGGACCCGGAAACCAACAGCGCCACGCTGTTCGTGCCACAGGGCATCGGCGCCGACCTGATCGCCACCCTGAACGGCTTCTCGCGCCAGGACGTGGATGCCTTCGCGCTGGAATCCCAAAGGCGCGCCACCGCCGCGCGCGCGGCCGGCCACTTCGAGCGCTCCGTCGTGCCGGTCAGGGATGCTCTGGGCCAGGTGATCCTGGCACAGGACGAGTTCATCAAGCCGAACACCACGCTCGCGGGGCTGGCGGCGCTCAAACCGTCGTTCGCCGAGCTAGGCGCGCTGGGCTTCGACGCCGTGGCGCTGCAGCGCTACCCGCAAGTCGAGCACATTGACCACGTCCACCATGCCGGCAACTCGTCGGGCATCGTCGACGGCGCCGCCGCGGTGCTGATCGGCTCCGAGGCAGCGGGCAGGACGCACGGTTTCACGCCGCGCGCGCGCATCGTCGCGGCGGCCC
>NZ_JAQVEJ010000127.1 GCF_028698005.1 Hydrogenophaga sp. | reverse complement strand
TATTTACAATGGCCCGTATGTTCCTCGATGTCGCCCAGCTTCGCGTCTGCTACCCCGGCCAGGACCAGGCCGCCGTCGAGGACGTCTCGTTCGGGCTGCGGGCCGGTGAGATCGGGGTGCTGATCGGGCCCTCGGGCTGCGGCAAGACCACCTTGCTGCGCGCCGTGGCCGGCCTGGAGCGGGCCTGCGCGGGGCGCATCACCCTGGGCGGCGAGATCGTCAGCGACGAGGCGCACCACATGCCCGCCGAGCACCGGCGCATCGGCATGGTGTTCCAGGACTACGCGCTGTTTCCGCACCTGGACGTGGCGCGCAACGTGGCCTTCGGCATTGCCGGCCAGCCGCGCGCGCAGCGCGAGGCGCGTGTGGCCGAGGTGCTGCGCCTGGTGGGCCTGGACGGCATGCAGAAGCGCTTTGCGCACGAGCTCTCGGGGGGCCAGCAACAGCGCGTGGCGCTGGCGCGCGCGCTGGCACCGCAACCGCGCCTGCTGCTGCTGGACGAACCGTTTTCGAACCTGGACGTGGACCTGCGCGAGCGCCTGGCGCACGAGGTGCGCGGCATCCTCAAGGCGGCCGGCGCCACCGCGCTGTTCGTCACGCACGACCAGTTGGAGGCTTTTGCCATCGGCGACCGCATCGGCGTCATGCACCAGGGCCACCTGCACCAGTGGGACGACGCCTACGCGCTGTACCACCGCCCGGCCACGCGCTTCGTGGCCGAGTTCATCGGCCACGGCGTGTTCACCCCGGCGCAAATCATCGCGCACGGCGACGGCGTGGTGGTGCACACGCCGCTGGGCTCGCTGGAGAACATCGAGGAGTGCCCGCTGCCCGGCGCCTACCCCGATGGCGAGTGCGACGTGCTGCTGCGCGCCGACGACATCGTGCACGACGACGACGCGCCGGTGCGGGCGCGGATCGTGCGCAAGGCGTTCCGCGGCTCGGAGTTCCTGTACACGCTGCAGTTGCCCGGCGGCGAGACGGTAATGGCGCACGTGCCCTCGCACCACAACCACGCCGTCGGCGAGCTCATCGGCATCCGCCCGGAGATGCGCCACATCGTCACCTTCGAGCGCAACAGGCCGGCCGGCGCGCGCTGAGGCGGCCGGCGGCGGGCGGCAGACAGCCACCTCAGGAGGGCTGGCGCGGTTCGGTGCCGGCAGCGGCCGATGCGCGCTCGGCCTCGTCCTCCATCAGCTCGAACCACATGGCGTTGAGAATGGCAAAGGCGGCGGCCAGCGGCAGGCCGAGCATCCAGGCGAAATACCACATGACGGGGTTCCTTTCTGCTGTCTTGAATCGGGGGTCTGCGATCAGTAGGCGTGGTCGCCATGGGTGATGTCGCGCGGGCGCACCTTGCCCCACATGACGCGATAGACCCAGGCGGTGTAGGCCAGGATGAGGGGCACGAAGATGACGGCGCACACCAGCATGATGAACAGCGTCAGGTGGCTCGAGGACGCATCCCACACCATCAGGGCCGAGCGCGGGTCGGTCGATGAGGGCACGATGAAGGGGAACATCGAGGCGCCGACGCTGGCGATGATGCCGGCGATGGACAGCCCGCTGAAGACGACCGTGACCCCCTCCCAGCGCATGCGCAGGCCCAGCAGGGCCAGCACGGCGCCGGCGAAGCCGAGCGCGGGCGCCAGCAGCGTCCAGGGGTGGGCCTGGTAGTTGGCGAACCAGGCGCCGGCCACCCCCGTGGCCACGGTCTTGACCAGCGGATTGGACGGGCCATCGGTCACCGGCGCGCTGGTGAGCTGGTAGCCGCTGACCAGCGTCCACAGCAGCACCCCGGCCAGCGCGTACAGCACGATGGTGGCCACGCCCGCCCAGGTGGCGCAGCGGCGCGAGCGATCGGCCACCGCGCCGTCGGTCTTGAGCGCCAGCCAGGCGCCGCCGTGCATCACCAGCATGGCCACCGACACCAGCCCGCACAGCACGGCGAAGGGGTTGAGCAGGCCGAAGAAGCTGCCCTCATAGACCATGCGCATGTCGTCGGTGAAGTGGAAGGGCACGCCCTGCAGCACGTTGCCGATGGCGACGCCGAAGATCAGCGCCGGCACGAAGCCGCCGATGAACAGGGCCCAGTCCCAGGTGCTGCGCCAGGCGGCGCTGTCGTGCTTGCTGCGGTACTTGAAGCCCACGGGGCGCAGGATCAGCGCGAACAGCGTGGCGAACATGGCCAGGTAAAAGCCCGAGAAGCTCATCGCGTAGATGTGCGGCCAGGCGGCGAAGATGGCGCCGCCGCCGAGCACCAGCCAGACCTGGTTGCCTTCCCAGACCGGGCCGATGGTGTTGATGACGATGCGCCGCTCGACGTCGTCGCGGGCGACGAAGGGCAGCAGTGTGCCCACGCCGAGGTCGAAGCCGTCGGTGACGGCAAAGCCGATCAGCAGCACGCCGAGCAGCAGCCACCAGATGACGCGCAGCACGTCGTAGTCCAAGAGCGTATGAAGAATCATGGTATTTCTCCGCGGTGGGTGCGTCGGGTATCAGGAGGCGGTGCGCTGGACCTTGCCGATGAGGGGGACGTCGGCCGGTGCGCTCGGGGGGGTTTCGGGCTGCGGGCCCTTGCGGATCGCGCCCAGCATCAGCTTCATCTCGACCACGATGAGCGCGGTGTAGATGGCCACGAAGCCCAGCAGCGTGAACAGCACCGTGCCGGCGCCCAGCTCGGAGACGGCCACCGCGGTGGGCAGCACGCCCTCGACGGCCCAGGGCTGGCGCCCGAACTCGGCCACGAACCAGCCGCATTCGGCGGCGATCCAGGGCAGCGGGATGGTCCACACGGCCAGCTTGAGCAGCCAGGGGTGGGCGTCGAGCCGGCGGCGCGCCGACAACCAGAAGAACACCGCCGTCAGCACGATGAAGTAAAAGCCCAGCACCACCATCAGGCGGAAGGTCCAGAACAGCGGCGCGACCTGGGGCACGGTGTCCCAGGCGGCCTGGGCGATCTGCGCCTCGGTGGCCTGGCGCGGGTCATCGACGTAGGGCTTGAGCAGCAGGGCATAGCCCAGGCGGTGGCCGTGCTGTTCGAACGTCGCGCGCGCCGCCGGCGGGATGGCGGCGTCGGAGCCGGCGGCACGGATGCGCTGCAGCGCGTCGTAGGCCTGGATGCCTTCGCGGATGTGCCCTTCGGCCTGCCGGACCAGTTCGTCGATGCCGGGGATGGGCTGGGTGAGCGAGCGCGTGCCGATCAGGCCCATGACCCAGGGGATGTGCACCGCATAGTGGGTCTTGCGGGCCTCCTGGTCGGGGATGCCGAAGGCGGTGAACGAGGCCGGCGCGGGCTCGGTCTTCCACATGCCTTCGATGGCGGCCAGCTTCATCTTCTGGTGCTCGTTGGCCGAGTAGCCGCTTTCGTCGCCGAGCACCACCACCGACAGCGAGGCGGCCAGACCGAACGAGGCGGCCACCGTCATCGAGCGTTTGGCCAGTTCGATGTGACGGCCCTTGAGCAGGAACCAGGCCGAGACGCCGAGCACAAACAGGGCCGCCACGGTGTAGCCGGCCGAGACCGTGTGCACGAACTTGGCCTGCGCCACGATGTTGAACAGCACGTCGTAGAAGCTGTCCACCTCCATGCGCAGGGTCTGCGGGTTGAGCCGGGCGCCCACGGGGTTCTGCATCCAGCCGTTGGCGATCAGGATCCACAGGGCCGAGAAGTTGGTGCCCAGCGCCGTCAGCCAGGTGACGACGCAGTGCGCCACCCTGGACAGGCGCTCCCAGCCGAAGAAGAACAGGCCGACGAAGGTGGCTTCGAGGAAGAAGGCCATCAGGCCCTCGATGGCCAGCGGCGCGCCGAAGATGTCGCCCACGTAGTGGCTGTAGTAGCTCCAGTTCATGCCGAACTGGAACTCCATCACGATGCCGGTGGAGACGCCGAGCGCGAAGTTGATGCCGAACAGGGTGCCCCAGAACTTGGTCATCTGGCGCCAGATGGGCCGGCCCGTCATCACGTACACGGTTTCCATGATGGCCAGCAGGATGGACAACCCGAGCGTGAGCGGCACGAACAGGAAGTGGTAGAGCGCAGTCATCGCGAACTGCAGTCGGGACAGGCCGACAATGTCAAGGTCCATGGCGGAATCCTTTCGGGTGGTTCAATCGTCAACAATGAAAAACCGGTTCGGACGGCGGGCGCCGGCCAGGCGCTCAGGGCGGGCGCAGGCGGGCCAGTTCGGCGGCGAAGCCAGGGGTGCCGCGGCACGCCTGGGCCACGATCCGCCCCTGTTCGAGACGCACGATGCGCCCGGCCAGCGCGGCCTCGCGCCGCAGATGGGTGGTGATCAGCAGGGTTCGGCCGGCGGCGTGCGCGTCCAGGCGCTGGAGCACGTCGCGGGCGGTGTCGGCATCGAGCCCCTCGGTGGCTTCGTCGAGCAGCCACAGCCGGCTCGGGCGCAGCAGCAGGCGGGCCAGCGCCAGGCGCCGCGCCTGCCCGCCCGACAGACCCAGGCCGCCCTCGCCCAGCGGCGTGTCCAGCCCCTGGGCCAGGCGCCGCACGTCGTCAGCCAGGCCCGCGGCGCCGAGCACGGCCCACAGGCGCGCGTCGTCGGCCTGCGGATCGGCCAGGCGCAGGTTGTCGCGCAGGCTGTCCTGGAACAGCTCGGTGTGTTGCGTCAGCCAGGTGCAGGGCAGCGCCCGCACCTGCCCGGCCGCCGCAGGCAGCTCGCCCGCGGCCACGGCCAGCAGGGTGGACTTGCCGGCGCCGCTGCCGCCGATGACGGCCACGCGCTCGCCCGGCTGCAGGCACAGCTCGATGCCGTCGAGCACCGGCCGCGCCACGCCCGGGTAGTTCACGCGCACCCCGCTGAGCACCAGGGCCGGTGGCGGCGGCGGCGCATCGGTGGCGGCCGTGTCCGCGTCCGCGTCCGCGTTGGTGTTGGTGTTGGTGTTGGCGGTGGGCCGCGGCGCCGGGCCACCGGTGCCGGCGCGCAGGTGCGGCGCCAGGCGGCGCGCGGCCAGCAGGCTGCGCCCGGCCTCGATGGCGCCGCGGCGCAGGGCGCCGAAGGGCTCCAGCACCGCCAGCGCCAGCAGCAGCGCCAGCGCGGCCCCCGGCACCGTGACCGTGCCCCGCTCCACCAGCGCGGCGCCGGCCACCAGCACGCCGGCCAGCAGCAGGTGACCGGCCACCGCCAGGGCCCAGCCGGCGCGCACGTCGAGCCCGTGCAGCGCCCGGTCGGCGCCGGCCAGCCGGGCATCGGCGGCACCGATGGCCGCGCACTGCGCGGGCAGGCGGCCGGCCATGAGCAGATCGGTTTGCCCGGCCACGAGGTCGATGGCGCGCCCGCGCAGCCGCTCCAGGGCCAGCGCGCGCCGCAGCGCCAGCGCACGGGCACGGCGCAGCACGAACGCGGTGACGCCGGCGCCGGCCAGCAGCAGCCAGACCACCACGGCCGCGGCCAGCGCGAGGTCGATGCCGGCCAGCACCGCGCCGGCCAGCGCGACGGCGCCGACGGTGGCGGCCAGCGGCACCAGCAGGCGCAGGTAGAGCGACTCCAGCGCATCGACGTCGCCGGTCAGGCGGAACAGCAGCCGCGCCGGCCGCTGCGCGAGCGCCCGCGCCGCCTCGGGCCGGGCCCAGCCCCGGAACAGGCGCTCGCGCAGCGCGGCCAGCACGGCCAGCGTGGCGTCGTGGGTGACGACGCGCTCGAAATACCGCCCCGCCGTGCGCCCCAGCGCCAGCAGGCGGATGCCGGCGCTGGGCAGGAAGACGTTGAAGGCCACCGCCGCACTCAGCCCCGCCAGCGCGGTGGCGGTGATGAACCAGCCCGAGAGCGCCAGCAGCGCGATGCCGGCCGCCACCGAGAACACGGCCAGCCCGGCCCCCAGCCACAGGCGCGCGCCACTGGTCTGGCGCATCAGCGGCCACACCGGGGCCAGGTCGCGACGCCACTTCGGCTTCATGCCAGCCTCCGTTGCCCGAGGGGCCAGGCGCCGGGCACCGGCACCGTCACCGCCTGCCCCGAGGTGATGTCGATGATGCGGTCCATGCGTTGCGCCAGCGCCGCATCGTGCGTGGCGATCAGCAGGGTGCGCCCGCGGGCATGGGCCAGCAGCGCCTCGGCGACCTGCTCGGCGGTGACCGGATCGAGATGGGCCGTGGGCTCGTCGGCCAGCAGCAGGTCGGCGCCGGGCCGGGCCATGGCGCGCGCCAGCGCCAGCCGCACGCGCTCGCCCCCGGACAGGCCCAGGCCGCCCTCGCCCAGGCCGCCATCGGGGCTGGCCTGGGCCACCGCGTCGAGCGCGGCCAGGCGCAGCGCCCGGGCCACGGCTTCACGCCCGACGCCGGCCCGGCCCAGGGCGATGTTGTCGCGCACGGTGCCGGCGAACACATGGGGCCGCTGCCCGATCCAGGCCATGCGGCCGCGCAGCGCCGCCGCCTGGGCCGCGTCCATGGGCCGGCCGGCGATGACGACCTCGCCCTGCGCCGGCACCACCAGGCCCGCCAGCAGGGCCAGCAAGCTGGTCTTGCCGGCGCCGCTGGGCCCCATGATGGCCACGTGCTCGCCGGGCGCGATGCGCAGGTCCAGGCCGTCGAACACCGGCGCCTCGCCCGGGTGGGCGAACACCACGGCGCGCATCAGCACCTCGGGCGGGCGGGTGACGGGCGTGGCGCCGGCCGGCAGGGCTTCGCCCGCGGACTCGGCCAGCGCCCCGGGCAGGCCCTGGCCCGGGCGCCCGAGGGCCTCCAGCGACGCCAGCGCGGCCTCGCCCGCGGCCCGGTCGTGCCAGGCCGCGGCCAGATCGCGCAGCGGCTCGAAGAACGCGGGCGCCAGCAGCAGGATGAACAGCCCCTCGCCCAGGCTCAGGCGGGCGCCCCAGGTGCCGGCGGTGCCGATCTGGCCCAGCAGGTGAAAGCCCACGTACACCGCCACCAGGGCCACCGCCAGGGCCGAAAACAGCTCCAGCGAGGCCGACGAGAGGAAGGCGATGCGCAACACCCGCATGGTGCGCTGGCGCAGCGACTCGGCCGCGGCGCGCAGGCGCAGCGCGGTGGCATCGACGGCGTCGAGCGCGCGCAGCGTGGACAGGCCGCGCAGGCGGTCGAGCAACTGGGCGTTCATGTCGCCCAGCGCCACCATCTGCTCCTCGCTGGCGGCCTGGGCGCGCCAGCCGACGATGGCCATGGCCAGTGGAATCAGCGGCATGCTCAGCACCAGGATCAGCGCCGCCACCCAGGACAGGCCGAGCACCACCAGCGCGATCACCGGCGGCACCACCATGGCGCGCCAGCGTGCCGGCTGGTAGCGCGCCAGCCAGGGCACCACGGCCTCGGCCTGCTCGCCCAGGGCACTGGCGGCCAGCCCGGAGGCCGGTCGCTCGCGCTCCAGCGGCGAGCGACCTGCCAGGGCCCGGGCGACCCGGGCCCGCAGCCCGGTGACGGTGTCGCGCGCCTGCACGTACACCCGCTGCGCCCCCCAGGCCTCGGCGCTGGCGCGCACCACGCCCAGCAGCGCCACGCCCGCGGCCGGCAGCAGCACGCCGGCCACACCCTGCCCGTCGGCCAGCCGCTGCACCGCCAGCGCCAGCAGCGCCGCCTGCGCCACCCACAGCAGCGCGGCAGCGGCCTGCAGCACGGCGCCGGCGCCCGCGACGGGGCGCATCCGGTTGGCGGCAGAAACCCGAAGCCTGTCCAAGAGCGCAGCCTTTCACCCACGTAGGATGGGAACTGAATTTTCAGAAATTTCTGAAATTATTAGACAAAAAAAATGGGGCCGTCAACGGCGAGGCCATGGGCAACACCCTCTGCCAGCAGGGATAAATGCCCCACGATGGACAGCACGCGTTGACTATCGTCAATCGCCATTTCAACGGAATATCGCGTCCCTGGCAAGGCATGCCCCGGGCAGTATTGGAAAGGCCCGGGCTCCGCCCAGGGCCGACGCACGGGCCCGGGCTTGACGATCGTCAACCGCCTGCACGCGGCCTTCGCGTGCCCGGCACCTGCACATGGCTTGACCCGCATCAAACCCGACCTAGAATCCGACATCTGCCGAACACCGCCAACACAGCCTGCCGATGCCGCCGTCCATTGAAGCCTTCGTGGTCCATTTCGGCGAGATGGGCAGCCGCTGGGGCATCAACCGGACGGTGGGCCAGATCTACGCCCTGCTGTTCGTCACCGACCGGCCCCTGAACGCCGACGAGATCGGCACCACGCTGGGCATCTCGCGCTCCAACGTCAGCATGAGCCTCAAGGAGCTGGAGGCCTGGCAACTGGTGACGCTCTCGCGCAAGCCGGGCGACCGCCGCGAGTACTACACCACCCTGGGCAGCGTCTGGGACATTTTCAAGGCCGTGGCCGCCGAACGGCGCCGGCGCGAGGTCGAGCCGACGCTGAGCATGCTGCGCCAGGAACTGCTGCGCACCCCCGCCAGCGACGAAGAGCGGCACGCCCTGGCGCGCATGCGCGAGATGTACGAACTGGCCGAGCAGGCCAACCAGTGGTTCGACGAGCTGCAACGGCTCTCGCCCGAATCGATGCGGCAGTTGATGCGCCTGGGCAGCCAGGTACAGAAGTTCCTGGTGGCCAAGGAC
>NZ_JAQVEJ010000126.1 GCF_028698005.1 Hydrogenophaga sp. | reverse complement strand
GAGCTCGTCATCGGCGTGCTCGGCATCGACGAGCCCAACAGCTTCATCGACCCCAAGACCCGCGAGTTCATCGGCTACGAAGTCGATCTGGCCAAGGCCATCGCGGCCAGGATCGGTGTCAAGCCGGTGTTCAAGCAGATCGCCGTGGCGGCCCGCATCCCCGAGCTGCAACAAGGCGGCGTGGACCTGCTGGCCGCCTCGCTGACCCACAACAAGGAACGCGAGGCACAGGTGGACTTCTCGCTGACCACCGTGGTCACCGGCCAGAAGGCGCTCGTCAAGGTCTCCAGCGGCATCAGGAATGTGCCCGAGCTGGCGGGCAGGAAGGTGCTGACCGTCAAGGGTGGCACCCAGGAGCCCAACACCCGGAAGGCTGTGCCGACCGCCGAGGTGGTGACGTTCGAGACCACCCAGCAGGCCTTCCAGGCGCTGCAGCAGGGCAAGGGTGCCGCTTTCGTCAACGACGAGGCGAGCCTGATCGCCGAACACGCCAAGCTGGGTGCCAGGGCCAAGGACTACATCATCCTGCCGCAGAACCTGAGTGTGGAGCCGCTGGCCTTCGGCATCAAGAAGGGCGAGGCCGGTGTCAAGGCGGCCGTGGACGACACCCTGCGCGCGCTGGAGAAGAGCGGTGAAGCCGAGAAGATCTTCCTGAAGTGGTACGGCCCGAACAGCCCGCTCAAGTTCCCGAGCCGCAGCTTCAAGATCGAGACCGACCAGATCTGAGACCGGACCGTCCGTTCCGCGAAGGAACGGGTCTGCTATGTCGCCGGACCGGGGTGCTGCCCAGCAGTGCCCCGGTTTCTCATGACACCCGATGCCGCCGCATGAGCGATTTTGATGTCTCCATCCTGTTGTCGGGGCCCTATCACGAGTTGCTGCTCAAGGGCCTGATCCTGTCTCTGGTTCTGCTGGGCGTCACCCTGTTGCTGTCCCTGCCGCTGGCCCTGCTGATCGCACTGCTGCGGCTGTCGCCACTGGCACCGCTGCGGACCATCGCCTGGCTGTTCGTGGAGTCGATCCGCAACGTGCCGCTGCTGGCGCACATGCTGTTCTGGTACTTTGGCGCGCCCGAGCTGCTGCCCGAGTCCCTGCGGGAATGGCTGTATGGCCATAGCTTCGAAGCCATCGCCGCCGTGGTGGCTCTGACCCTCTACACATCGGCCTACATGTCCGAGGACATGCGCAGCGGCATCCGCGCCGTGCCGCGCGTGCAGTTCGAGGCCAGCCGTGCGCTGGGCCTGGGCTTTCTGGCCAGCCTGCGTCTGGTCGTGCTGCCGCAGGCGCTGCGCGTCACCGTGCCACCGCTGGTCTCGCAGACCCTGAACCTCTGGAAGAACACCAGCATCGCCACCGTGATCGGTGCGGCCGAGCTGATGTACCAGGCCGCCAAGGTCGAGACCGCCACCTTCCGCAGTTTCGAACCGTTCGTGTTTGCCACCGTAGCCTACCTCACGCTGTCCCTGCTGATCACCGGCCTGGGGGCCTGGTATCAGCGGTGCCATCCGGTGAGGGCGATCTGATGACCTTCCTCGAAATGGTGGACACCTACTGGGTGTTCTTCCTCATCGGCCGCTACCCGCACGGCCCGCTCGGTGGTCTGGCGCTGACACTGCTGCTGGCCAGTGCCGCGCTGGTGCTGGCGCTGCCACTGGGGCTGTTGCTGGGCATGTGTCGGGTCAGCCCCTGGCGCCTTGTGCGCTGGCCCGTGACGGCACTGGTGTTCGTGGTGCGTGGCACACCGCTGCTGATGGTGGTGTTCTGGGCCTACTTCTTTCTGCCCAGCATCACCGGCGTGAAGACCGGTCAGTTCACCACCATGCTGCTGGCGCTGGTGGTGTTCGACGCGGCCTACCTGGCCGAGATCGTGCGCGCCGGTATCCAGTCCCTGCCGAAGGGGCAGTCCGAGGCGGCGCGCTCGCTGGGACTGTCGTACCTGGGAACGCTGCGGCTGGTGTTGCTGCCGCAGGCCCTGCGCCACATGCTGCCGTCGCTGGTGAACCAGTTCGTCTCGACCATCAAGGAGACCTCGCTGGGCTACATCATCGGTCTGACCGAGGTGTCCTTCATTGCCACCCAGATCAACACCCAGGTGTTCACGCTGCCGACACAGATCTACCTGATCCTGGCGCTGACCTATTTCGTGCTGTGTTTCGGCCTGTCGCGCCTGGCCTTCCGGCTCGAGCGACGCCTGTCCGAACGCACCCGGCGCCGGCCCGCCGGCAGCGAACCACAGCCCATGACACCGCGAGTGCCCGCATGATCGAATTTCATCAAGTCAACAAGTGGTACGGCACGTACCAGTCCCTGGTGGACGTGTCCGAGCGCATCGAGAAAGGCGAGATCGTCGTCATCTGCGGCCCTTCGGGCTCGGGCAAATCCACGCTGATCCGCACCCTGAACCGGCTCGAACCCATCCAGTCCGGCCGGATCGTGCTCGACGGACAGGACATCCATGCGCGCGGGCTGGATGTGAATGCGCTGCGCTCGTGCATCGGCTTCGTGTTCCAGCAGTTCAACCTGTTTCCGCATCTCACGGCGCTGCAGAACTGCACGCTGGCACCGCTGCGCCTGCGCGGCCTGAGCCGCGAGCAGGCCGAGACCGAGTCGCTCGCCCTGCTCAAGCGCGTGGGACTGGCGCACAAGGCCCATGCCTATGCGTCCGAGCTCTCGGGCGGGCAGCAGCAGCGGGTGGCGATCGCCCGGGCACTGGCCATGAAACCGCCGGTGCTGCTGTTCGATGAACCCACGTCGGCCCTCGATCCCGAAATGGTGGGCGAGGTGCTGGCGGTGATCAAGGACCTGGCGCGTGACGGGCTGACCATGCTGGTGGTGACGCACGAGATGGGTTTTGCCCGCGAGGTGGCCGACCGCGTCCTGTTCATGGACCATGGCCGCATCCTGGAGCGCGCCACGCCGGACGAGTTCTTCAACCGGCCCCGGCACCCGCGCGCACAGCAATTCCTCTCCGACATCCGCTCACCCTTTGTCTCTGCCTGACCATGACCACCGCCGCTTCCCTGCCCATCCTGGACCTGTCCGACTTCACCAGCGGCACGCCCGCGCAACGTGAGGCGTTCGTGACCCGCCTGCGCGAGACGGCGCACCACGTCGGGTTCTTCTACCTCACCGGTCTGGGCATACCACCCGCACAGGTGGAAGAACTGGTACAGACCGCGCGCGCCTTCTTCGCCCTGCCGCCGGCACAGAAGCAGGCCATCCACATGGCGAACTCGCCGCATTTCCGTGGCTACACCCGCGCGGGCGACGAGATCACCCGTGGAGAGCGCGACTGGCGCGAACAGCTGGACATTGGTGCCGAGCGCGCGTTGTGGGCAGGGGCCACCGAACCCTGGCAGCGCCTGCAAGGCCCCAACCAGTGGCCGTCGCAGTTGCCGGCGCTGCGCACCGTGGCTCTGGACTGGCAGGACCGGCTGACCAACGTGGCACGGCAACTGCTGCGTGCGCTCGCCCTGGCCCTCGGGCAGCCAGAAGACCACTTCAATGACGCCTTCGCGGGCGCGCCCATGCTGCACACCAAGGTGATCCACTACCCGGGTCGGGCACCCGGCGCGTCGCGTCAGGGTGTGGGGCCTCACAAGGACTCAGGCTGTCTCACGTTGCTGCTGCAGGACACCGAAGCCGGTTTGCAGGTGCTCGAACGCGAAGGCCCGGGCGAGCCGCGCTGGATCGACGTGCCACCGTTGCCGGGCACGGTCGTGATCAATCTCGGTGAGGTGCTGGAGATCCTCACCCAGGGTTACCTGCGCGCGACCATGCACCGCGTGATCAGCCCGGCATCGGGGATGAGCCGTCTGTCGGTGGCCTACTTCATCAGCCCGCGGCTGGAGGTCTCGCTGGACCCGATCGCGCTGCCACCGGCGCTCGCGGCACAGGCACGGGGCGTGGACGCCGACCCGCTGAACCCGATGGTGCCGCACACCGGGCGCAACCTGCTCAAAGGGAGACTGCGTTCGCATCCCGAAGTCGCCCGGCGCTTCTACGCGGACATCGCATGAAGCCGGGCCGGGAGGCCGTGATCCGGCACCGGTGCTGCGGTGGTCCTGCCCGCTTCTGCTGCTAATTCGGTTTTGTCATAACCAAGTACGAAGTGATTCGTTCCGGTTTGTAGGGGGGCCCTCCATGATCGGGCCTGACATTTTTCAGAGCCCGTTTGTTGAAGGAAGAGGCCCTTTGTCCGTTTTGAAGATCGCCACCGGCCCGGCCGGGTGCCCACGTTCCGTGGTGTACCCGACGGCATGCAGCGTCTGACGTTGCCCCGGCGACGCGCCTCAGAACGCTTTCCTCAACCACTTCACGGCCTTCCGGTTGCCACATCACTGGCAATCGTGGTGGTCGCCGCGCGGGGTCTGGTCGCGCCGTTCCAGCCGGTTCCCCAGGTTCACGACGGGCGCGCGACAGGTACCCGCACAAGAACCATTCCTACCCACGGTTTCCATCATGAGTCTCAACATCTTCTGGTTCATTCCCACCCACGGCGACGGCCGTTACCTGGGCACCGCCGAGGGCGGGCGCGCGATCGACCACGACTACCTGCGGCAGGTGGCGCAGGCGGCCGACAGCCTGGGCTACGAGGGGGTGCTGATCCCCACCGGCCGCTCGTGCGAGGACCCATGGGTCGTCGCGGCCAGCCTGCTGCCGGTGACCCAGCGGCTGAGGTTCCTGGTCGCGGTGCGGCCCGGCCTGCACCAGCCGGCGCTGGCCGCGCGCATGGCCGCCACGTTCGACCGGCTCTCGGGCGGGCGGCTGCTGATCAACCTGGTCACGGGCGGCGACCGCGCCGAACTGGAGGGCGACGGGGTGTTCCTCGACCACGCCGAGCGTTACGCGCAGTCGGCCGAGTTCATCCGCATCTGGCGCGAGATCATTGCGCGCGGCCACACCGGCGAAGCCTTTGACCATGAGGGCCGGCACCTGCAGGTCAAGGGCGCGAAGCTGCTGTTCCCGGCGGTGCAGCGCCCGCACCCGCCGGTGTACTTCGGTGGTTCGTCGGAGGCCGCGCACGAGCTGGCAGCCGAACAGGTCGATGCCTACCTGACCTGGGGTGAGCCGCCGGAGGAAGTGGCCAGGAAGGTGGCCGATGTGCGCCAGCGCGCCGCCCGGCACGGCCGCACGGTGCGCTTCGGCATCCGTCTGCACGTGATCGTGCGCGAGACCGAGGACGAGGCCTGGGCCGATGCCGACCGCCTGATCAGCAAGCTGGACGATGCCACCGTGGCGCGCGCGCAGGCCGCGTTCGCCAAGATGGATTCGGAGGGCCAGCGCCGCATGGCGGCGCTGCACGAGCGTGGTGTCAGGCGTTCCCGCCAGGACCTGGAAATCAGCCCCAACCTGTGGGCCGGTGTGGGCCTGGTGCGTGGTGGCGCCGGTACCGCGCTGGTGGGCAGCCCGCGGCAGGTGGCCGACCGCATCCTGGAGTACACCGAACTGGGCCTGGACACCTTCGTGCTCTCGGGCTACCCGCATCTGGAGGAGGCCTACCGCTTCGCCGAACTGGTCTTCCCGCTGCTGCCGCGCCGGGTGCGCGACGGCTTGCGCGATCAGGCCGCGGCGGCGGCCAACGGCTCCTTCGGCGAGACCGTGGCCAATGTCTACGTGCCGCGTGCCGCCCAGAGCTGACCGAAAGCGCAAGGAGAACTCCGCATGAACACAAGAGTGCAAACGGCCATCCGCGAGCTGCAGGTCGCGCCGGTGCCCGACATCGTCGACGCGCCCGACCGCGCCCTGCTGGCCGGCCTGTCGAACGAGCGCCTGCTGGCCGTGGCCCGGGGCATGGGCCAGCGCCTGCTGCCCTGGCTGCTGCCGGTGCTGCTGATCGCCGGCTGGCAACTGGCCTCGGCGCAGGGCTGGCTGTCCTCGCGCGTGCTGCCGGCGCCGGTGGACGTGGTGGCTGCGTTCTGGCGCCTGGCCGTCTCGGGCGAGCTGTGGGAGCACGTCAAGGTGAGCGCGGGCCGTGCCCTGCTGGGGCTGGCCATCGGCGGCGGCCTGGGTCTGGTGCTGGGACTGCTGACGGGCTCGATCCGCTTCTTCGAGACCTTGCTCGATTCGAGCGTGCAGATGGTGCGCAACATCCCCTCGCTGGCGCTGATCCCGCTGGTGATCCTGTGGTTCGGCATCGACGAGGCGGCCAAGCTGTTCCTGATCGCGGTGTCGGTGTTCTTCCCGATCTACCTGAACACCTTTCACGGCATCCGCAACGTGGACCCGGGCCTGATCGAGATGGGCCGCAGCTACGGCCTGACGCGCTGGGGGCTGTACACGCAGATCGTGCTGCCGGGGGCGCTGTCGTCGATCCTGGTCGGCCTGCGTTTTTCGCTCGGCCTGATGTGGGTGATCCTGATCGTGGCCGAGACCATCTCGGCGCAGGCCGGCATCGGCTACCTGACGATGAATGCGCGCGAGTTCCTGCAGACCGACGTGGTGCTCGTGGGCATCCTGCTGTACGCCCTGCTGGGCAAGCTGGCCGACGTGTTCGCACGTGGCCTGGAGCGCTACTGGCTGCGCTGGCACCCCGGTTACCAGGCCTGAGACCACCACCCACTTCCCGGAATTGTTTGCCATGAACGACTTTTTTCATTCTTCCTTCCCTCGCCGCGCGGCGCTCGGTCTGATCGGCGCGCTGGCCGGCGGGGTCGCGCTGGCGCAGGGTGCCGGCGGGCCGCGCACGGTGCGGCTGGGCTACCAGAAATCGTCCACGCTGATCGCCGTGCTGCGCCTGCAGGGCACGCTGGAAAGGCGGCTGGAGGCGCTGGGTGTCAAGCTCAGCTGGCACGAGTTCACCAGCGGTCTGCCGCTGCTCGAAGCGCTCAACCTCGACAACATCGACGTCAGCGCCGACGTGGCCGATACCGTGCCGGTGTTCGCGCAGGCCGCCGGTGCCCGGCTGACCTTCGTGGCGCAGGAAGCACCGTCACCGACCGCGCAGGCCATCCTGGTGCGCGCCGATTCGCCAATCCGGGGTGTGGCCGATCTCAAGGGCAAGCGCGTGGGCTTTGCCAAGGCCGCCGGCGTGCACTACCTGCTGCTGGCCGCGCTGGACAAGGCCGGACTGTCGTTCGCCGACATCGACCCGGCCTACCTGAGCCCGGCCGATGGCCGCGCCGCGTTCGAGCGGGGCGCGATCGATGCCTGGGTGGTGTGGGACCCGTTCCTTTCGGCTGCGCAGAAGCAGGCCGGCGCGCGTGTGCTGTCCGACGGCACCGGCCTGGCCTCGTACCAGCGCTATTACCTGGCCAGCACGCGCTTCGCGCAGGCGCGCCCCGAGGTGCTGGGTGCGCTGTACGCCGAGCTGGAGCGGGCAGGCCGCTGGGTCAAACAACACCCGAAGGAAGCCGCGGCGCTGCTGGCACCGTTCTGGGGGCTGGATGCCGGTATCGTCGAGCAGGCCAACGGCCGCCGCAGCTACGCGGTGCGCCCGGTGACGCCGCAGAACCTGACCGAGCAGCAGAAGATCGCCGATGCCTTCTTCGCCGAGAAGCTGCTGCCGCGCCGCATCGACGCGCTCGATGTGGCGCTGTTCAAGCCGGAGGCCTGAGACCATGGCCAAGGACAACGCAAAGACACCCACCGGCGTGCGGCTGGAACTGCGCCAGCTCAGCAAGCACTACGGCAAGCGCGAGGTGCTCCGTCGCAACGACCTGGTGATCGAGCCCGGCGAGTTCGTGGCCATCGTCGGGCGCAGCGGCTGCGGCAAGAGCACGCTGCTGCGCCTGGTGGCCGGGCTGGAGAAAGCCACCGGCGGCGAGCTGTTGCTCGATGGCCGGGCGGTGAATGGCCTGAATCCCGACACCCGCATCATGTTCCAGGACGCGCGCCTGCTGCCCTGGAAGCGCGTGATCGACAACGTGGCGCTGGGCCTGCCCCAGGAGCGGCGCCAGGACGCCGAGACGGTGCTGGCGCAGGTGGGCCTGGGTGATCGCCTCAACGAATGGCCCGCGCGCCTGTCGGGCGGGCAGCGCCAGCGTGTCTCGCTGGCGCGCGCCCTGGTGCACCAGCCGCACCTGCTGCTGCTCGACGAACCGCTGGGCGCGCTCGATGCGCTGACCCGCATCGAGATGCACGAACTGATCGAGGGGCTGTGGAAGCGCCACGGCTTCACCGCGCTGCTGGTCACGCACGACGTGCAGGAGGCGGTGGCGCTGGCCGACCGCGTGATCCTGATCGAGAACGGCGCGATCGCGCTGGACGAACGCATCGCGCTGCCCCGTCCGCGCTCGCGCGGCGATGCCGCGTTCGCAGCGATCGAAAAACGCATCCTCGATCGCGTGCTGCAGCAACCCGAAGGCGAAACGTCCGCGCAGGACCTGTCGTGGACGGGCATTCCCGCCCACGGTCTGCGCTGGGCCGTCTGATCTTTTGTTGATTGACCTTTCCTATCTGGAGAAACCACCATGTCCATTCAAGCCATCAACGTGCGCAATCAGTTCCGCGGCAAGGTCCGCGAGATCATCCAGGGCGACGTCGTCTCGGAAGTGGATGTCGAAACCCCCTGGGGCATCGTCACCTCGGTCATCACCACGCGCTCGGTCAAGGACCTCGATCTGCAGGTGGGCTCCGAGGTCGTGGCCCTCGTGAAGTCCACCGAGGTCTCGCTGGCCAAGCTGTAAGC
>NZ_JAQVEJ010000125.1 GCF_028698005.1 Hydrogenophaga sp. | reverse complement strand
GTCGTGTTCGTGCCTTACCTGGGTGTGCGCCTGCTCAAGGTCAAGCCGCATGTGGGCGCGGCGCACGAGGTGTTCGACGGTCCGCTCTACGGCCGCTTCCGCCGTGTCGTGGACTGGTGCGTGAAGCACCGCTGGCTTACCATCGGCGCGACCATCCTGACCTTCGTGCTGGGCCTGGCCGGCATGACGAAGGTGCAGCAGCAGTTTTTCCCCGACTCCGTGCGGCCCGAGATCCTGGTGGACATCTGGCTGCCCGAAGGCTCGAGCATGGAGGCCAATGGCGAGGTCACCCGCCGCATCGAGCGGCGCATCGCCGCAGAGCCGGGCGTCACGAGCGTGAGCACCTGGATCGGCTCGGGCGTGCCACGCTTTTATCTGCCCCTGGACCAGATCTTTCCCCAGACCAACGTGTCGCAGCTGATCGTGTTGCCGCAGGATCTGGCAACGCGCGAGCGTCTGCGTCTGGCATTGCCGGCGATGCTGGCCACCGAGTTCCCGGAGGTGCGCACGCGTGCCAAGCTGCTGCCCAATGGCCCGCCGGTGGCGTATCCGGTGCAGTTCCGCGTCATGGGGGCCGACCCGGCCACGTTGCGCCAGTTGGCCGACGAGGTCAAGCAGGTCATGATGGACAGCCCCAACACGCGTGGCGTGAACGACAACTGGAACGAGTCGGTCAAGGTCGTGCGGCTGGACGTGGACCAGGACAAGGCACGCGCCCTGGGCGTGTCCAGCCAGGCCATTGCCCAGGCGGCGCGCACCAGCCTCAGCGGCATGACGATCGGTCAGTACCGCGAGGGCGACAAGCTCATCGACATCGTGCTGCGCCAGCCCAAGGAAGAGCGCGACGCGATCAGTGACCTGGCCAACGCCTATGTGCCGACCGCCGCCGGCCGCGTGATTCCGCTGCTGCAGATCGCCAAGCCCCGTTTCGACTGGGAGCCCGGCGTGATGTGGCGCGAGAACCGCGACTACACCATCACGGTGCAAAGCGACGTGCGCGAAGGCCTGCAGGGTGCCACCGTGACGGCCGAGCTGCAGCCGCGGATGCGCGAGCTGGCCGCCGGCTGGCAGGCCAGGGGTCTGTCGAACTACCGCATCGAGACGGCGGGCGCCGTCGAGGAGAGCAGCAAGGGCTCCTCGTCCATCGTCGCTGGTCTGCCCGTGATGCTGTTCATCGTCTTCACGCTGCTGATGCTGCAGCTGCAAAGCTTCAGCCGCGCCATGCTGGTGTTCCTGACGGGCCCGCTGGGCGTGGCAGGGGTGGCCGCCGCGTTGCTGCTGTCAGGCCGGCCGTTCGGCTTCGTGGCGCTGCTGGGCGTGGTGGCACTCATGGGCATGATCCAGCGCAACTCGGTCATCCTGATCGACCAGATCGAGCAGGACCGCGCCCGGGGTGTGCCCGCGTGGGATGCGGTCGTCGAATCGGCGGTGCGCCGCATGCGCCCGATCGCCCTGACCGCGGCCGCTGCCGTGCTGGCCATGATCCCGCTGTCGCGCAGCGAGTTCTGGGGCCCGATGGCCGTGGCCATCATGGGCGGGCTGGTCGTGGCCACCGTGCTGACCCTGCTGGCACTGCCCGCCATGTACGCGGCCTGGTTCCGGGTGAAGAAGGAACCGGTTGCCGCTTGAAGGGGACGCACCCACGCTCAGCGCGCCATCAGGTCATCGCTGGCCGGGGTGCGTTCGCGCAGCCGTGCCGCGGCCACCGATGACCGCCCCGTCACACGAAAAAGCGTGAACAATGGCGCCCATGCGCCTGCGCCACATCGAAGTCTTCAACGCCGTGATGCTCACCGGCAGCGTCAGCGCTGCCGCGCGCATGATCAACGTGACCCAGCCGGCGGTCAGCCGCACCCTGCAGCATGCCGAGCTGCAGCTCGGGTTCCCGTTGTTCCAGCGCGTGGGCGGTCGCCTGCGGCCGACGGTCGAGGCGCAGACGCTGTATCCGCACGTGGAGCGGCTGTTTGCCCAGCTGGACGAGGTCCAGCGCCTCTCGGCCAATCTGCGTGCCGGCCGCAGCCAGAACGAGTTGCGCGTGCTGACGGTGCTGGCGCTGAGCTACGAGGTGATGCCGCGGGCCATCCGGCTGTTCCGCCAGCGCCATGCTTCGCTCATCGTGCACCACCAGGCGCTGCATTCGCACCAGATCGTGTCCTCGCTGGTGCTGCAGGAAGCGGACGTGGGCTACGCCTTCAACGCCGTGCCGCACCCGGCGCTGACCCAGGAGCTGCTGGGCAGCCGGCATGTGATGTGCGTGGTCCCCCGGGGCATGCTGCCCGAGCGGGTGACACGCACGGGCCAGGTCACGCTGGAGCAGTTGTCCGACTTGCCGGTGATCGCGCTCGACGGGCAGGACCCGCTGGGCATGCTGCTGGCCAACGCCTTGCGCGACAACGGCGCGGGGCTCAACGTCGTGATGACGGTGCAGACCTACCACGTGGCGCTGTCGCTCGCGCACCATGGCGAGGGTGTGGCGCTCGTCGAATCGTGCACCGCGGCATCGGCCGACCGCAGCAAGGTGGACGTGCTGCGGCTGGAGCCCGCGATCGGCGTGCCCGTGCACGTGCTGCGGCCCAGCGCGCGACCGAACTCGCAGACCATCCGCTTCTTCACCCGCTGCATCCAGCAGGCCCTGATCGACATCGGCGTCAAGCCGGCTGCCTGAGCGCCCGGGCCACGCGCTCGGCGCTGCCCATGGCGAGTGTGAATCCGAGCGCCCCGTGGCCCGTGTTGAGCAGGAGGTTGACGGGCGCCCCCGGCGTTCGGCCCAGCAGCGGCAAACCGGTCGGCGTGGCCGGGCGCAGCCCGCTCCAGGGCTCGGGGTCCAAAGCATCGCCGATGTGCGGGAATACGTTGCGCGTGGTGCTCAGCAGCGCGTCGATGCGGTCTCGGTGCACGCGCCGGTCTTCGCCCACCAGCTCCACCATGCCCGCCACGCGCAGCCGCTTGCCCAGGCGGGCGAACACCACCTTGCGGGCGATGTCGGTCACGCTCATGCGCGGCGCCGCATTGGCGGCCCCGTCCACGGGCAGGGTGATGCTGTAACCCTTGAGCGGATAGACCGGCACGTCCAGGCCGAGCTGACGGCCCAGGGGAGCCGAGGCCGTACCCGCGGCCAGCACGAAGGCGTCCGCGGCGAGATCGCCCGTGGTGGTGCGGACGGCCACCACGCGGTCGCCGTTGCGCACCCAGCCGGTAACCTCGCATCCCAGCTCGAAGCGCACACCGGCGGCCACCAGGCGTTGATGCAGTCCTTCGCAGACCTTCAGACAGTCGGCTGCGCACTCGCTGGGCGTGTGGATACCGCCGGCTATCCGCATCGCGTACTCGGCCAGTGCAGGTTCCACGGCCACGCACTGTGCCGGTGTGAGCGCCGTCTGCGGCTGACCGCCGAGGCGTGCCTGCAGATCGAGCTGGCGGCGGGCCGCGTCGAACGAGGCCAAATCCGGATACAGAACGAGCTTGCCGGTGGCCGAGAAATCGGCATCGATGCCGGTCTGTGACAGCATGGCCTCGAAGGCAGTCCGGCTCTCGGCGGCCAGCGTCAGCAGCTTCGCGGTCGTGTCGCGGGACACATCGTCACGGCATGCGGCCAGAAAACGCAGGCCCCATGACCACTGGTACGGATCCGGACGCGGCCGGAATTTCAGCGGCGAGTCGCTGCTCAGCAGCAGCTTGGGCAATTGCCGCCAGATCGATGGATCGGCCAGCGGCTGGACGTACGAGTAGCTGAGCTGGGCGCCGTTGCCGCCGCTGGCGCCACCCCCGGGCTGCCCACGGTCGACCACGGTCACCTGCCAGCCGTCGCGGTGCAGGCACCAGGCCATGCCCAGGCCGATGATGCCGGCGCCCACGACGACCACGTGTCCGGGTGAAAGAGGTGGTGGTTTGGCCATGGCGGGGACTGTAGTGCGTGCCCACCCTGGATGGACATGCCAATCGAGCCAGCGCACATAACCGGAATTTATGGCATCGCCTCAAAAAAGCATCACAGCGCCGGTGTGTGACTGCCTAGACTGCCCATCTAACGTTTCCCTTGTCCAGCACTCCAGAGATCGCGCCATGCAACCGGACACCCGCGTCTTTCATCGCCAGCTGCTCAAGCGCCCGCCCGTGGCGGTGCGGGGGCAGGGCATTCACCTGTTCGACGAGCAGGGCAAGCGCTACATCGACGCATCGGGGGGCGCTGCCGTCTCGTGTCTGGGCCACGGGCACCCCGACGTGGTGGCGGCCATGCACCGGCAGATCGACCAGTTGGCCTACGCGCACACGAGCTTTTTCACCACCGGGGTGGCCGAGCAGCTGGCCGACCAGTTGATCCGCACGGCTCCTGCAGGCATGAGCCACGCCTACTTCGTCAGCGGTGGCTCCGAGGCCGTGGAGGCGGCGCTGAAGATGGCGCGGCAGTACTTCGTCGAAACCGGGCAGCCGCAGCGCCAGCACTTCATCGCGCGGCGCCAGAGCTACCACGGCAACACGCTGGGGGCTCTCGCCGTGGGCGGCAACGAGTGGCGGCGTCAGCAGTTCCGGCCCTTGCTCATCGACGTGACGCATGTTTCTCCCTGCTATGCCTACCGCGACCAGCGTCCGGATGAGACCCCCGAGCAGTATGGCCAGCGGCTGGTGCGCGAGCTGCAGGAGACCATCGAGCGGCTCGGTCCACAGAACGTCATGGCCTTCGTGGCCGAAACCGTCGGCGGAGCCACCGCCGGCGTGCTCACGCCGGTGCCAGGCTATTTCAAGGGCGTGCGCGAACTGTGCGATCGCCATGGCATCCTGCTCATCCTCGACGAGGTGATGTGCGGCATGGGCCGCACCGGCACGCTGCACGCCTGTGAGCAGGAGGGTGTGGTGCCGGATCTCATGACCATCGCCAAGGGACTGGGCGGGGGCTATCAGCCCATCGGCGCTGTGCTGGCACAGTCGCGCATCGTGGACGCCATGCGCGAGGGCAGCGGCATGTTCCAGCACGGGCACACCTATCTGGGGCATGCGGTGGCCTGTGCCGCCGCGCTGGCGGTGCAGCAGGTGATCGAACGCGACGGTCTGCTGGCCCGAGCACGAGCGCTGGGTCTGCACCTGCACGGTCGTCTGGATGCAGTGCTCGGACAGCATCCCCACATTGGCGACATCCGTGGCCGGGGCCTGTTCTGGGGGCTGGAGCTGGTGGCCGACCGGGCCACGCGGCAGTGGTTCGATCCGTCGCTCAAGCTTCATGCGCGCATCAAGGCAGAAGCCATGGCGCGCGGCCTCATGGTCTATCCCATGGGCGGTACCGTCGATGGCCATGCGGGCGACCATGTGCTGCTGGCGCCGCCGTTCATCTCGTCCGAAGCCGACATCGACGAGATCGTTGGGCTGCTCGGCGCTGCGATCGACGCAGCCATCGCGGGAGCGCTGGCGTGAGGCAGGGGGGTGGTTCTACCCATATGCCGAATGGGCGTTGCGGAGTAGTCTAGGGCTCCGATGGCCGCGAGGCACCAGAACGAAGAGGCAAATCGGGCATTGGATGTGCTTGCAGCCCCTACCGGAGGCCGGCAGGCAACGGTGGGGTGACCGGCCCCGTGGTTCAACTCATCAGACGATTCACCGAGGAGAGACAATGAAAAACGTGCTTTCGATGGCCGCAGTGGCCCTGGCCCTGTCGGCACCACTGGGAACCGCACAGGCCCAGCAGAAGTTCGTCACCATTGGCACCGGCGGTGTCACGGGCGTGTACTACGCCGCCGGTGGCGCCATCTGCCGCCTGGTGAACAAGGACCGCGCGCAGCATGGCATCCGCTGCTCGGTCGAATCCACGGGCGGTTCGGTCTTCAACATCAACACGATCAAGGCTGGCGAGTTGGACATGGGTGTGGCCCAGTCCGACGTCCAGTTCAACGCGGTCAAGGGTGAAGGCCAGTTCAAGGACGCCGGCGCCTTCCGCGACCTGCGCTCGGTGTTCTCGTTGCACCCCGAGCCCTTTACCGTGGTCGCGCGCAAAGAGGCCGGCATCACCAAGTTCGAGGACTTCAAGGGCAAGCGTTTCAACGTGGGCAACCCGGGCTCGGGAACGCTGGCCTCGTCCACGCAACTGGTCAACGCCCTGGGCTGGAAGATGTCCGACTTCAGCCTGGCTTCCGAGCTGAAGGCGGATGAGCATGGCCCGGCCCTGTGCGACGGCAAGATCGACGGCTTCTTCTATGCCGTCGGCCACCCGTCGGCCAACATCCAGGATCCGACCACGAGCTGTGGTGCCAAGCTGGTGCCGCTGACGGGCCCCGTCGTGGACAAGCTGGTGGCCGATCACCCGTACTTCGCGAAGGTGACCATTCCGGCCGGCATGTACCCGAACAACCCGCAGGCCACCGACACCTATGGCGTGCTGGCCACGTTCGTGAGTTCGTCCAAGGTGCCGGCCGACACCATCTACCAGGTCGTCAAGGCCGTGTTCGACAACTTCGAGGACTTCAAGCGTCTGCACCCCGCGTTCGCCCACCTCAAGCCCGAGAGCATGGTCAAGGATGGCCTGAGCGCCCCCCTGCACGAAGGTGCGCTGCGTTTCTACAAGGAAAAGGGCTGGGTGAAATAAGCCCTTGAAGGCCTGTTGAGCGGAGGCGGGTGGACTGCGAAGGCCGCCCGCCTTCTTTGCTTGGAAGGTACAGGACGCCGACCCGGCGCACGTGACAGTGCGTGACGGTGGGCAGGAGGCGTGCAGATGAGCGACATCGAAAAAGCATCACCGGACCTGCAGGCATTCGTCGCCGAGGTGGATACGGGCGGCCGCAATGCCAAGGGGGTGGGCGGCCTGGTCATCGCGCTGGGGGCGCTGGGGTGGGCGCTGTTCCAGCTCTGGTACGCCTCGCCGGTGCCCTTTGCGCTGGGTTTCGGCATCTTCAATGACACCGAAGCCCGTGCCATCCATCTGGGCATGGCCATGTTCCTGGCCTTCCTGGCCTTCCCGTACGGCCGCCATTCGCCGCGCCAGCGCATTCCCGTGGCGGACTGGGTGCTGGCGCTGGTGGCCGGCTTTGCGGGGGCCTACCTCATGCTGTTCTACCGCGAGCTGGCCACCCGGCCGGGCCAGCCCGTCATGATGGACGTGGTCACGGCCTGCGTGGGCATCGTGCTGCTGCTGGAGACGACGCGTCGCGCGGTGGGCCTGCCCATGACGATCCTGGGGCTGGTGTTCCTGGCCTATGTTTTCCTGGGCCCCTACCTGCCGGATGTGATCGCGCACAAGGGCGCGTCGCTGCACCGCATGGTGTCGCACATGTGGCTGACCACCGAGGGCGTCTACGGTGTGGCGCTGGGCGTCTCGGTCGCCTTCATCTTCATCTTCGTGCTGTTCGGCGCGCTGCTGGACCGCGCCGGTGGCGGCAATTACATGATGCAGGTCTCGTTCGCCCTGCTGGGCCACATGCGCGGCGGCCCGGCCAAGGTGGCGGTGGTGTCCTCGGCCCTCAACGGCCTGATTTCCGGCTCGTCGGTGTCCAATGTGGTCACCGGCGGCATCTTCACCATCCCCCTGATGAAGAAGGCCGGTTATGGCGGCATCAAGGCCGGCGCGATCGAAACGGCCTCATCGATCAACGGCCAGATCATGCCGCCGGTAATGGGCGCCGCGGCCTTCCTGATGGTGGAGTACGTCGGCATCCCCTATGTGGAGATCATCAAGCACGCGCTGCTGCCGGCCGTGATCTCCTATGTGGCGCTGTTCTACATCGTCCACCTGGAAGCCCTCAAGCTGGGCATCAGGCCGATGGCGCAGGCTGCCGTGCGCACGGCGCGCGAGCGCTGGATCGCCCGGGCGCTGGGGGTCTCGGGCACCTTCATCGTCATTGGCGCGGTGTACTGGATCGCGATCGGTACGCGCACGCTGCTGGGCGGCGCCGCGCCGTACGTGCTCATGGCGTTGTTGTTCGGCGCCTACGTGTGGCTGGTGCGCGTGGCGGCGCGCAGCCCCGACCTGCCGCAGGACATCGACATCAACAACCCGGTGCTGCCGCCGGCCTGGCCCACCGTGCGCGCGGGCCTGTTCTACCTCATCCCCATCGGCGTGCTCATCTGGTGCCTGGGCGTGGACGAGCTGTCACCGGCGCTCTCGGCGTTCTGGGCCACGATCACGATGGTGGCGCTCATGCTCACGCAGCGGCCTCTGCTGTCCTTCTTTCGTGGTCACGGCATGCCGGGCTCGGCATGGGCCGAGGGTGTCTCGGAGGTCTACAAGGGCTTTGTCGATGGCAGCCGCAACATGATCGGCATCGGCATTGCCACCGCAACGGCCGGCATCGTGGTGGGCGGCATCACGCTCACGGGGCTGGGCTTTCGCATGACCGATTTCGTCGAGCTGGTCTCGCAGGGCAACGTGATCCTGATGCTGCTGTTCACGGCCTTCGTCTGCCTGGTGCTGGGCCTGGGCGTGCCGACCACCGCCAACTACGTGCTCATGGCCTCGCTGATGGCGCCGGTCATCGTCGAGCTGGGTGCGCAGTCGGGGCTGGTGATTCCGCTGATCGCCGTGCACCTGTTCGTTTTCTACTACGGCATCATGGCCGACATCACGCCGCCGGCGGGTCTGGCCACCTTCGCGGCGGCCGCCATTTCCAAGGAAGACCCGATCAAGACCGGGGTGCAGGGGTCCCTCTATGCGCTGCGCACGGTGGTGCTGCCCTTCGTCTTCATCTTCAATCCGGCGCTGCTCATGATCGACGTGCACGGGTGGTGGGAGGTTCTGCTGGT
>NZ_JAQVEJ010000012.1 GCF_028698005.1 Hydrogenophaga sp. | reverse complement strand
ACACGGGCGTGCCACTGTCAACGATCTCGCGCGCGGCTGCGATGGCGTAGTCGCAAGGCTGCGGATCGCCAGGGCCGTTGGAGAGAAAGACGCCATTGGGCTTGAGCTTGAACACATCGGCCGCCGATGTCGTGGCCGGCACCACGGTGATCTTGCAGCCACGCTGCGCGAGCATGCGCAGGATGTTCTTCTTGACACCGAGGTCGTAGGCCACCACATGGAATTTGGGCGCGATCTGCTCGCCGTAACCAAAGCCCAATTGCCATTCGGTCTGCGTCCAGGCATAGGGCTCGCGGGTGGACACGACCTTGGCCAGATCCAGACCCGTCATGTCGGGCGCGCCCTTGGCAGCCGCGATGGCGCGGGCGCGGTGTTCGTCGGTCAGGGCCTCGCCGGCTGGCAGGGCCAGGATGCAGCCGTTCTGGGCACCCTTGGTGCGCAACAGGCGCGTCAGCGCACGGGTGTCGATGTCGGCAATGGCCACGGTGCCTTCGCGCTGCAGGTACCGCGACAGGGTTTCTTCGCAGCGGAAGTTGGAGGCCAGAAGCGGCAGGTCTTTGATGATCAGGCCGGCCGCGTGAATGCGGTCGGCTTCCACGTCTTCACGGTTCACCCCGGTGTTGCCGATGTGAGGGTATGTGAGCGTGACGATCTGCTGGCAGTAGCTCGGATCGGTGAGGATTTCCTGGTAGCCCGTGATCGAGGTGTTGAACACCACCTCGCCGGTGGTCTGGCCAGTGGCACCGATGGAAATGCCGGTAAAGACCGTGCCGTCTGCGAGCGCGAGGATGGCTTTCGGGTGGACGGGAAGCACGGTGTTCTCCAGATGGGTTGGGGCGCACCCACGCCCGCCGGGGGCAGAACCGGGCCTCAGGCGGCCCGGGGCACCCGGAGGACCGGACGGATGTTCGGTCGACGGGAATCCGGTGCCGGGACAAGCCTGCACCGGGGCGGGCGCACGCAGGTGGCGCCGATTGCGGGTAAACCTTGAAATTATAGCCTGCGAGGCCTGGTTTCGCAGGTGCCGAACAGCACCCCGGGGCCAGCTTCAGGCCGCGGCGGCCGCACTGGCGTGCAGACAGATCGCCGCCGCTGCTGCCACGTTGAGCGACTCCTCCCCGCCGGGCTGCGCAATGCGCACGGCGTCGGCAGCCATGGCCTCGATCTGCGGTGCCACCCCCTGCCCTTCGTGCCCCATCACCCAGGCACAGGGCCAGGGCAGCGTGGCCCGGTGCAACCACTGGCCGCGGTGCGAACTGGTTACCAGCAGCGGCAATCCCAGGCCGGCCAGGTCGGCCGGTGCCAGCCCTTCAACCAGGCGCAGACCGAAATGCGCCCCCATGCCGGCGCGCACCACCTTGGGGGACCACAGGGCCGCGGTCCCCCGGATGGCCAGCACCTGCCGAAAACCGAAAGCGCCCGCACTGCGCAGGATGGAGCCGACGTTGCCAGCGTCCTGAACCCGATCAAGCACGACAGCCGGCTGCCCCGGCACCAGCCCCGTCTGCGCCGGCAGGGCCAGCACAAAGCCCATGTCGGCCGGGGATTCCAGGCCGCTGACGGTGGCCATCAGCGCCTCGGGGACGATGGTGTTGTGCGTACAGGCGCGGCGCAACGCGTCCGGGGCGCGCTGCCAGCCGGCCTCGGTGAACACGGCCTGCAGCGGCCGGCCCCCCCGGTCGAGCAAGGCGCGGCAAAGATGATCCCCCTCCAGCCAGACCTGGCCCAGCTTGCGGTAGGCCGTGTTGTCCTGCGCCAACTGGCGCAGGCGTTTGATGAGCGGGTTGTCCCGCGAGCTGATGTGCTGGGGCGGGTTCATGGTGCGGCCTCCTGTGTCGGCGCCCGGTGCGCCGTGGCCGCCTGTGCCACCGGCGCAAACGAGCGGCGGTGCTCCGGCAGGGGTCCGAGGCGGCGCAAGGCCTGCAGATGCTCGGCCGTGCCATAGCCCTTGTGGCGCCCGAACCCGTACTCGGGATGGCGGCCATGCAGTTCCACCAGCAGGCGATCGCGTGTCACCTTGGCCAGAATGGACGCTGCCGAGATGGCCGGCACCAGGGCGTCCCCGCCCACCACCGCCTCGGCCAGCACGTCGATCTCGGGCAGCCGGTTGCCGTCGATCAGCACCTTGGCCGGCCTCAGGCGCAGGCCCAGCACCGCCCGGCGCATCGCCAGCATGGTTGCGTTGAGGATGTTCAGGCGATCGATCTCCTCGACCGAGGCCTGGGCCACGCTACAACACAGCGCCTTGGCGCGGATTTCGTCGTACAGCTGCTCCCGACGGCGCTCGGTCAGCTTCTTGGAATCCGCCAGGCCGGCGATCGGCGCCAGCTCGTCCAGGATGACCGCGGCGGCCACCACCGGCCCGGCCAGCGGACCACGCCCGGCCTCGTCCACCCCGGCCACCAGGCCAGGACCATCCCAGACCAGACGGGTCTGCTCAGCGTTCAGAAAGGAGCGTTTCGATCGCATCGGTCGCCAGTTGCACGGTGTCGCGGCGCAGGCTGCGGTGCAGCTCGGTGAAATGCGCCGCGACGGCCGCCATTCTCGCAGGCTCGTCAAACCACGCCAGCGTGGCGTCGGCCAGCGCCTGCGGCGACGCCGCGCCCTGCAGCAGCTCGGGCACCACAAACTCGCGACTCAGGATGTTGGGCAGGCCGACCCAGGGCTGCAGGCGTTTGCGCCACATCATTTTCCAGGTGACCCAGTTCATGTGGTACGCGATGACCATCGGCCGCTTGAACAGCGCCGCCTCCAGCGTCGCGGTGCCACTGGCGATCAGCGTCACGTCGCAGGCGGCCAGCACCTCGTGCGACTGACCCGCCACCACCGTCAGCACGTCGCCCAGCCCGTGGCGGGCCACCAGCGCATCCACCCTGGGTTTGAGGTCCGGCACCGCCGGCAGCACAAAACGCAGGCCGGGGCGCTGCCGGTGCATCAGCGTCACCGCCTGCAGAAACTTCGGGCCGATGTAGCGCACCTCGTCGGCGCGGCTGCCCGGCAGCACGGCCACCACGTGCCCTTCCTGGGGCAGGCCGAGGCGCTGGCGCGCCGCTGCGCGATCCGGTTCCATCGGAATCACAGCCGCCAGGGGATGCCCCACATAGGTCGCGGCAATGCCGTGCCGGGCCAGCAGATCGGGTTCAAACGGAAACAGGCACAGCACATGATCGGCCGCCCGCTTGAGCTTCTCGATCTTCTCGGGCCGCCAGGCCCAGATCGAGGGGCAGACGAAATGCACCGTGGGCACGCCGCCCTCGCGCAGCCGACATTCCAGGTCGAGATTGAAGTCGGGTGCATCCACGCCGATGAACACATCCGGCCGTTCGGCGCCCAGCAGCCGGTCGCCCAGCGTCTGCCGGATGCGCAGCAACTCCCGCAGCCGCGGCAACACCTCGATGTAACCGCGCACCGACAGACGCTCGCTGGACCACCAGGCATCGAATCCTTGCGCCGCCATGCGCGGGCCGCCAATGCCACCGGCCTGCAGGTCGGGCCAGCGCTGGCGCAACCCGCCCAGCAGCAGGCTGGCCAGCAGGTCGCCTGACGCCTCGCCGGCCACCAGCGAGAAACGCAAGGGACTGCCCATATCAGTCAGCGCACGATGCCGCGGTGAGCGTTCACGCCGCCAAGGAAGTCGAGCATCAGGCGCACGTCCTGCTCGGCGTCCGGCGTGTCCTTGGCCAGCCCGGCGATGCGCTCGCCCGCCTGCTCCAGGGTCAGATCGTCGCGGTACAAGGCCTTGTGCATGCGCTTCACGGCGGTGATGCGATCCGGCGAAAAACCACGGCGGCGCAGGCCTTCGAAGTTCATCGAACGCGCCTGGGCCGGATGGCCCTGGGCCATCACGAAAGGTGGCACATCGGCCACCACCATCGAGCACATGGCGGTCATGGCATGGGCACCGACGCGCACGAACTGGTGCACCGCCGAGAAGCCACCGAAGATCACCCAGTCGCCCACCTGCACATGCCCCGCCAGTTGGGTGTTGTTCGCAAAGATGGTGTGGTCACCCACCACGCAGTCGTGCGCCAGGTGGGTATAGGCCATCATCCAGTTGTCGTTGCCCAGGCGGGTGACGCCGCCGCCCTGGACAGTGCCGATGTGGTAGGTGCTGTATTCGCGGATGGTATTGCGGTCGCCGATGATCAGCTCGCATGGCTCGCCCGCGTACTTCTTGTCCTGGTTGACAGAGCCCAGCGAGGTGAACTGGAAGATGCGGTTGTCCCGGCCGATGGTGGTGTGGCCCTCGATCAGGCAATGGGCGCCGATCGTGGTGCCGGCACCGATCTTCACGTGCGGGCCGATGATGGTGAAGGGCCCGACCGTGACGGTCGCATCCAGCTCCGCCGCGGGATCGACCAGCGCGGTGGGGTGAATCTGTGCCATGGGCAGTCCCCGCCTCAGGCGATGGTGCGCATGGTGCACATGAGCGAAGCCTCGCAGGCCATCTCGCCGTCCACGTGGGCCACGCCCTTGAACTTGTAGATGCCCGCTTTCGCACGGTCGAGTGTCACGTCCATGATGAGCTGGTCGCCCGGTTCGACCGGGCGCTTGAAGCGCGCGCCATCGATGCCGGCAAAGTAATAGACCGTGTTGTCGTCCGGCGTGACGCCCATGGTGGCAAAGGACATCAGCGCGGCCGACTGGGCCATGGCTTCGAGCATGTACACACCCGGGAACACCGGCCGGTTCGGGAAGTGGCCGGTGAACTGGGGTTCGTTCACCGTGATGTTCTTGAGCGTACGGATGCGCTGCCCCTTTTCAAACTCCAGCACCCGGTCCACCAGCAGGATGGGGTAACGATGGGGGAGTTGCTTGAGGATCTGGTGAATGTCCATCATGGCGCGGTCTTCTGTTTTTCCAATACTTGGGCAATGGCCTGCTCGACCGCCTTGAGGCGATCGCGCAACCGGTGAAGCTGCTTGAGCGAAGCGGCGTTCTTCTCCCAGGACGCGTTGGCGTCGAGGGGAAACATGCCAGTGTAATGGCCCGGCTCGCGAATCGACCGCGTGACAACGGAGGCGGCGGAGATGTGCACGCCAGCGGCCAGGCTCAGGTGCCCCAGCACCACCGCGCCGCCACCGACGGTGCAACCGGCCCCGATCTCGGCGCTGCCGGCCACGCCCACGCAGCCGGCCATGGCCGCGTTCTCGCCGACCTTCACGTTGTGTCCGATCTGGATCAGGTTGTCGAGCTTGACGCCATTGCCGATGACGGTGTCGTCCAGGGCACCACGGTCGATGCAGGTGTTGGCGCCGATCTCCACGTCGTCCCCGATGCACACGGCGCCGAGCTGTTCGATCTTGATCCAGCGTCCCTCGTGCGGCGCGAAGCCGAAACCATCGGCCCCGATGACCACGCCCGCGTGCAGGATGCAGCGAGCGCCGACCCGGCAGTCGTAACCAATGGTCACATGCGGATGCAGTACGGTCCCCGCGCCCACCGTGGCGTTCCTCTCGACCACCGCGTGAGCGCCAATGCGCGCACCGTGACCGATGACGGCCTGCGGCCCGATGACCGCGAAGGGGCCCACGTCCACACCCTCATCCAGCCGGGCACTCGGATCAACACAGGCACTCGGGTGCACGACGGCAGGTGGACGGGGATCGTGCGCCGCCCGCCACCACTGGGTCAGGTGCGCGAAGTACAGATAGGGATCGTCGGCAACGATGCAGGGGCCGCGTGCCGCGGCGGCATCGGCCAGCGACGGACCCACGATGAGCGCCGCAGCCCGCGTCGTCGACATCTGCGCGCGATAACGCACATGGGCCACGAAGGCCAGTTCGCCCTCGGTAGCCGAACCCAGCGGCGCCAGCCGCCGGATCGAGGTACCAGGGTCGCCGATCAGCCGCCCGCCCAGGGCCTCGACCAAAGTGCCCAGGGTGATGACCAAGACATCCCCCCGCTTACTTGGCGTTGTTCAAGGCCTCGAGCACCTTGTCGGTGATGTCGAGCCTGGGGTTGATGTAGGCGGCCTCCTGCACGATCAGGTCGTACTTCTCGGTCTCGGCCACCTGCTTGAGCACGCGGTTGACCTTTTCCAGTACCTGCTGCAGACCCTCATTGCGCCGCAGCGACAGGTCCTCCTGGAACTCGCGCTGCTTGCGCTGCAGGTCGCGGTCCTGCTCGATCAGCTGGCGCTGACGTGTCATGCGTTGACTCTCCGGCAACGTGGGCGCCTCGCGCTCGAGCTTCTCGGACGCGGCCTTGAGCTGGGTAGCCTGCGCCTGCAAATCCTTCTCGCGTTTGGAGAAGTCCTGCTCGAGCTTGGCCGTCACAGCCTTGGCCACGGCAGAGTCGCGCAGAATGCGATCGACGTTGACGGCGCCGATTTTCGCGCCCTGCGCGGCGGCACTGGTTGCCACCAGCGCGGCCGCGGCCAGCGCGACCAAGCGCGTCACCGAGGTGTGAAAAAACGTCTTCATCAAAACGAGGTCCCGATCTGAAACTGGAATTTCTGAATTTCATCCCCGTCGAACTTGCGGATCGGGGTGGCATAGGCAAAGCGCAGCGGACCAATGGGTGATACCCAGCTCAGGCCGATACCGGCCGAGGCACGCATTTGCGAGAAGTCGAACTTCTCCTTCTCGCCGAAAACGTTGCCGACGTCCACAAAGCCGAACCAGCGCAGCGTCCGGTCGTTGCCGGCACCGGGGAATGGTGCGATGAACTCGGCATTGAGCACGAAACTCTTGGCACCGCCCACACTCACGGTTTCACCCGTCGGCGAGCCGATGACCGGCGACTTCGGCCCCAGCGTGCCCTGCTCGAAGCCGCGCACCGACCCCAGGCCGCCGCCATAGAAGTTGCGCATGACGGGGAAGCTCTGGCTGCCCAGGCCCTTGCCCCATCCCAACTCGGAGTTCAACGCGAAGGTGTATTGCTTCGTCAGCGGAACGTACTGCTGGAACTGGTAGTTCAGCTTGGTCCATTTGCGGTTGCCCAGGCCCAGCTCGGTGTTGAAGCGCTGGTAGCGGCCTTCGGTGGGCACCAGTGCACTGTCCCGTTCATCGCGGGACCAGCCGACGGTGATGGGGATGTAATTGCCATCCTGGCCGATATAGGCCTCAGGCAACTCGTTGCCTTCGACAATGGACACCCGCTCGGCTCCGATACCGAAATAAACGGTATCGCGCTCGGTGAACGGCACGCCGAACTTGACCCCAACCCCGGGCCGGCGGATCTCATAGTCGCCACCTTGCGCGTCGTAGGGGCGCGTGGTCCGGTAGTACAGGTCGAAGGTGCGCGAGATGCCGTCCTGCGTGAAGTAGGGGTCGGTGGTGCTCAGCGAGAACGTGCGGTAGTAGTCACTGGTGTTCAGGTCCAGGCCGAGGTAGTTGCCGGTGCCGAACACGTTCTCGACACTGACGCTGGCGATGAACGAGAGCTTGTCTGCCTGTGAATAGCCGGCCCCCACCGAAAGGTTGCCGGTCGGACGCTCGACCACGGTCACGGTCAGATCGACCTGATCGGGTGTGCCGGGCACGGGCTCGGTGTCGATGCCCACTTGCGTGAAGAAACCCAACCGGTCGACACGGTCACGTGAGAGGCGGATCTTGTCGCTGTCGTACCAGGCCGACTCGAGCTGGCGGAATTCGCGGCGAATCACCTCGTCGCGCGTGCGGTTGTTGCCGGCCACGTTGATGCGCCGTACATAGACGCGGCGGGCGGGCTGGGCACGGATGGCGAAGGCCACGCGGTTGTTGGTGCGGTCGATCTGCGGCACGGCCTCGACCTGCGCAAAGGCGTAACCGAACGCACCGAAATAGTCGGTGAAGGCCTTGACCGTGGCCGCCACGTCCTCCGCGTTGTAGGCCTCGCCGACACGAACGGCAACCAGGGACTTGAACTCCTCTTCCTTCCCGAGGTATTCACCCTCCAGAGCCACCGAGGACACCACAAAACGGTTGCCCTCGGTGATGTTGATCGTCACCGACATGTCCTGCTTGTCCGGCGAGATGGCCACCTGGGTCGAGTCGATGCGAAACTCCAGAAAGCCCCGCGTGAGGTAGTACGAACGCAGGGTTTCCAGGTCGGCATTGAGCTTGCTGCGCGAATAGCGGTCGGCCTTGGTGTACCAGCTCAGCCAGCCCCCGGTGTCCAGATCGAACAGGTTGCGCAAGGTGCTTTCCGAGAACGCCTGGTTGCCGACGATCCGGATGTCCTTGATCTTGGCGACATCGCCCTCGGTCACGCTGAAGTTCAGGTTGACGCGGTTGCGCTCGATCGGCGTCACCGTCGTCACCACCTGGGCACCGTACATGCTGCGATCGATGTACAGGCGCTTGAGCTCCTGCTCGGCCCGGTCGGCCAGCGCCTTGTCATAGGGCCGGCCATCGGTCAGGCCCACATCGCGCAGCGCCCTTTTGAGGTTTTCCTCCTCGAATTCGCGAATGCCCGAGAAGCTGACGTCGGCCACCGTGGGGCGCTCCTCGACGATGATCACCAGCACATCGTCGTTGACTTGCAGGCGCACGTCGCTGAACAGGCCCAGCCCGAACAGCGATCGGATCGCCGAGGTGCCCTTGTCGTCGTTGTACTGGTCACCAATGCGAAACGGCAGCGATGCGAACACCGTGCCGGGCTCCACACGCTGCAGGCCTTCGACCCGGATGTCCTTGAGCGTGAACGGATCGACCGCCCAGGCGGGCAAGGAAGCCAGCAGACTGGCGGCAATGGAAGTCAGTGTCAGGCCGCGCAGCCCTCGTCGAATGGTTTTCATGGATCAGAAATGGTCAGCCCGCCAGTCGGGCCACATCGTTGAACAGGGCCACAGCAATCATCGCCATCAGGATGGCCACGCCCCCACGTTGGAAGCGTTCGAGCCAGACGTCAGGTACCGCTCGCCTCGTGATACCTTCCCAAAGATAATACATCAGGTGCCCCCCATCGAGGACGGGCAGGGGCAGCAGGTTCAGCACACCCAGGCTGACGCTGATCAGTGCCAGGAACACGATGTACTGGGTGATGCCCATGCTGGCCGACTTGCCCGCATATTCGGCGATGGTCAGCGGCCCGCTCAGGTTCCTGATCGAGGCCTCTCCGATGACCATGCGCCCCATCATTTTCAACGTCAGCCAGGACACCTCCCAGGTGCGCTCGACAGCCCTGCCCAGCCCCTCGATGGGCCCCAGGCGCACCGTGGTCATGGCCGGTGCCACACCCACATAGGCGCCGACACGACCGATCCAGGCGCCATCCTGTTGCTCCGGCTTGGGCGTGACGGACAGGCGCAGCGGCCGCCCGGCGCGCTCGATGTCCCACTGCTGCGTGACCGGCTCTCCCCGCGGCCCGACTGCGCCGCGGATGAGCTGCCGCAGTTCCGTCCCGTCGCTGACCTTGCGGCCATCCAGCGCCAGCACCCGGTCGCCCGCCTGCAAGCCGGCGCGCGCGGCCGCCCCATCGGGCAGCAACTCGCCCATCAGCGGCTCGGTCCAGGGTGCGACGATGCCGATGCGCTGGTACAGGGCCGCATCGGCCTCTTTCACATCCAGGCCCGACAGCGGCAGCACCACCGCCCGGGTCGCGCCCTGATCGGGATGGCCCACCCAGAGCGTGGCGTCCTGGCCGTCCAGCGCCGCGCGTGTCAGTTGCCAGCGCAGGTCTTCGAACGACCGCACCGACCGGGGCTCGCCCATGCCCAGTGACAGGCCGCCCACCCATTCCCCGCCCGAGATGCCCGCGCGCTCGGCCATGGAGCCGGCAGCCGGCCGGGCCAGAACGGGCTCGGGTTCCTGCACACCCCACCAGTTCACCACGGCATACAGCAGCACGGCCAGCAGCAGGTTGGCCAGCGGCCCGGCGGCCACGATGGCGGCGCGTGCGCGCAACGGCTGGGTATTGAAGGCCAGGTGCCGCTCGGCGGGCGCCACCGGTGCCTCGCGCTCGTCGAGCATGCGCACATAGCCACCCAGCGGCATAGCCGCCAGCACGAACTCGGTCGGGCTGTCCTTGCGGCGCCAGCGCAGCAGCGGCTTGCCGAAGCCAATCGAGAAACGCAGCACCTTGACCCCGCAGGCCACGGCCATGCGGTAGTGCCCGTACTCGTGCACGGCGATCAGCAGCCCCAAGGCCACAACAAAGGCGATTACGGTGGTCATCCTCTTCTCACTCCTTCACCCGCTGCCGCCGGCCATGCGTCCGACGCCGCTCAGGTGACGACCCTGTCCATGCAGCGCCGTGCCCAGGCACGGGCATCGGCGTCGATGGCCAGAAGATCTTCCAGGCACACCGGTTTGGAGGGCGCCATGCCTTCGAGAGTTTCCCGGTTGATGCGGTAGATCTGGTCGAAGCGCAGCCTCCCATCGAGGAAAGCTGCGACGGCCACCTCGTTGGCGGCATTGAGCACCGCCGTGCTGCCCGGCGCCCCCCTGAGCGCCTGCCAGGCCAGTTGCAGGCCGGGGAAGCGGTGCGCGTCGGCCGGCTCGAAGCTCAGGCCCGCGAGCGCCGAGAAATCCAGCGGTGCCGCGCCAGACGCCATGCGCTCCGGCCACGAGAGGCCATAGGCAATCGGCACCCGCATGTCGGGCGTGCCCAGTTGGGCGACGATCGAACTGTCGTGGAACTGCACCATCGAGTGGATCACGCTTTGCGGATGGATCACGACCTCGATGCGCTCGGGCGGCAGACCGAACAGATAGCGCGCCTCGATCACCTCCAGCGCCTTGTTCATCATGGTCGCGGAATCGACCGAGATCTTGCGGCCCATCACCCAGTTGGGATGTGCGCAGGCCTGCTCGGGCGTCACATCGGCCAGGGTGCCGGGATCCCGCTGGCGAAACGGACCGCCCGAGGCCGTCAAAATGATCTTGTCGACACGCCGGTCCCAACTCGCCGGGTCGTCGGGCAGCGACTGGAAGATCGCCGAATGCTCGCTGTCGATGGGCAGCAGCAGACCACCGCCCTGTCGCACGGTGTCCATGAACAGGTCACCCCCGACCACCAGCGCTTCCTTGTTGGCCAGCAGCAGGCGCTTGCCGGCACGCGCGGCCGCCAGGCTCGGTGCCAGGCCAGCCGCGCCGACGATGGCCGCCATCACGGCATCGACTTCGGGCGCGGCGGCAACGTCGCACAGCGCCTGCGGGCCGGCTTCGACCGTCGTATCGATGCCGGCCTCGGCCAGGCGATCGCGCAGCTGCGCGGCGGCGCCCTCGTCGGCCATCACGGCGATGCGCGGGCGAAACTGCCGGCACTGCTCGACCATCAGGTCCACCTGGCGCGAGGCAGACAGGGCAAACACCTCGAAACGTTCCGGGTGGCGTGCCACCACATCCAGGGTATTGGTGCCGATCGAGCCGGTGGAGCCCAGAACGGTCAATCGCAGGCATTGGTCGGTCATGGCAACTCCGTCAGCATAAGGGCCACAGGCAGAACCGGCAGCAGCGCGTCGACGCGGTCGAGCACGCCGCCATGCCCGGGCAACAAACCGCTGGAGTCCTTGACGCCAGCGCTGCGCTTGACCAGCGACTCGGCCAGGTCACCGACCACGCTCATCACGGTCAGCAGCACCATGCCGGCCGCCAGCCAGGGCCAGCCACGCCCTTGCAGCACGCCGAAAATGCTCAGGGAATCGTCGGGCCACAGGCTGTCAAACCAGAGCCAGAACACGGCCAGCGCGCACACACCGATGAAGCCGCTGATGGCCCCCTCCCAACTCTTGCCCGGACTGATCGATGGGGCGAGCTTGCGGCGCCCGAACGACTTGCCGCCGAAATAGGCGGCGATGTCGGCCATCCAGACCAGCGTCATGACCGACAGCAGATAGACCAGGCCGATCCGGCGCGCTTCCACCAGGGCCAGCCAGGCAGCCGCCAGCAGCAGCATGCCACCAGCGAGTCGGGCCGCTCGGGGCCAGGCGGCCCAGCAGGCCACACCTCGCCGCAGCAACACTGCACCGAGCACGAACCAGGCCACGCCGGCCACCAGCCAGACCTGGGGCAACCAGGCCTGCAGCAGCGCCCCCCACCACAGGGAGGCCATCGCCACACCCAGGCCGATGCCCAGCGACAGCGCGGCGCCCGTACCGAGGCCATTGAGCCGAGCCCACTCCCAGCCGGCGGCCGCGATCAGCACCAGCGTCAGGGCCGCAAACGGCACCACCGCCGGATGAAACAGCGCCGGCAACAGGAAGGCCAGCAGCACCAGCGCGGTGATGACGCGCTGCTTAAGCATGCGTCGGTCCGCCCACCGCTGCGGCCTGCACACCACCCACCTGCTCCGGGGTCTTGCCAAAGCGCCGTTCACGGGCGGCGTAATCGGCCAGCGCCGCGTCCAGCGCAGCCTCGTCGAAGTCGGGCCACAGACAGGGCGTGAAATGGAATTCGGTGTAGGCGCTTTGCCAGAGCAGGAAGTTGCTGATGCGCATCTCGCCGCCGGTGCGGATCAACAGGTCCGGATCAGGCACGTGCGCCAACGCCAGCGCGGCAGACAGGCTGCTCTCGGTGATCTCCTGGCCCTGTGCCGCCAGGCGCCGCGCGGCCTGCACGATATCCCAGCGTCCGCCGTAGTTGAAGCAGACATTGAGCAGCAATCGCGTGTTGCCCGCCGACGCCCGCTCGGCATCGGCCAGCCCCTGTGCCACGCGCGCCGACAGGCCCTCGCGCGCACCCGGAAAAAACACCCGCACACCGTTCTTGTTCAGGCTGGGCACCTCACGGCTCAGTGCCATGCCCAGCAACTGCATCAGACCCGACACCTCGTCGGCTGGCCGGTTCCAGTTCTCGGATGAAAACGCGAACACCGTGAGCACCTGGATACCCCGGTCCAGACAGGCCTGAACCACGCGCCGCAGCGCCTCCACACCCTGCTTGTGGCCCGCCACCCGAGGCATGTGGCGCCGCTTGGCCCAACGGCCATTGCCATCCATGACGATGGCCACGTGGCGGGGCAAACGCGGGTCACCCGCAACGGGCAGGGGCTGTTCTTTCATCGTCGGCACAGCAACAGTGGACTCGGGGCGCAGGCAGCACGTATGGCTCAAACGGCCATGATGTCCTGCTCCTTGGACGATACGATCTTGTCGACTTCGGCGATCATGCGATCGGTCAGCTTCTGGATGTCGTCCTGCGCGCGGCGCTCGTCATCTTCCGACACCAGCTTGTCCTTGAGCAGGCGCTTGACATGCTCATTGGCATCGCGGCGCAGGTTGCGCACCGCCACCTTGGTGTTTTCACCTTCGCCACGCGCCACCTTGGTCAGTTCCTTGCGCCGTTCTTCGGTCATCGGCGGCATGGGCACGCGGATCAGGTCACCCTGGCTGGCCGGATTCAGACCCAGATCGGATTCGCGAATGGCCTTTTCAATCTTGGCCCCCATGCCTTTTTCCCACGGCGCGACACCGATGGTGCGGGCATCGAGCAAGGAGAGATTGGCCACCTGCGACAGCGGCAACATGGAGCCGTAATACTCGACATGCACCGTGTCCAGCAACTGGGGATTGGCACGGCCGGTACGCAGTTTGGACAGGTTCGCCTTGAGCGCTTCGATGGACTGTTGCATCTTGTGCTCGGCGTTCTTGCGGATCTCGGGAATGCTGCTCATGACGGTTCCTCTTGTCGAAGACGGGGTGGAGGCAGAACGCATCGCGGTCAGACGTGCACCAGGGTGCCTTCATCGCCCCCCAGCACCACATTGCGCAACGCGCCCTGCTTGAAGATCGAAAATACCTTGACGGGAAGCTTCTGGTCACGGCAGAGCGCGAACGCGGTCGCGTCCATCACCTGCAGGTTCCTGGCCATCGCCTCGTCGAAAGAAATGGCGGTGTAGCGCGTGGCGGACGGATCCTTCTTCGGATCGGCCGTGTAGACGCCGTCAACCTTGGTCGCCTTGAGCACGATCTCGGCGCCGATTTCGGCGCCCCGCAGAGCCGCCGCCGTGTCGGTGGTGAAGAAGGGATTGCCGGTGCCGGCAGCGAAGATCACCACCTTGCCCTCCTCCAGGTACTGCAACGCCTTGGGCCGGACGTAGGGCTCAACCACCTGGTCGATCGCGATGGCCGACATGACGCGGGCCACCACACCGGTCTTGTCCAGCGCATCGGCCAGTGCCAGCGAATTCATGACCGTGGCCAGCATGCCCATGTAGTCGGCCGTGGCGCGATCCATTCCGACCGCACCGCCCGCCACCCCGCGGAAGATGTTGCCACCGCCGATCACGATGGCCACCTCGACCCCCAGGCGGGTCACCTCGGCGATCTCCTCGACCATCCGCACGATGGTGGTGCGGTTGATACCAAAGGCGTCATCGCCCATCAGGGCTTCGCCGGAGAGCTTGAGAAGTATCCGTTTGTAGGCAGGCATGGGATGTCCTGGGCTGGAACGAAGGAGGAGATCGGCTTAACCGTCAAGTGTACCCAGCCGCCGGCACCCGTTCGTGGGAGGGCACCGCGGATAGGCAAAAAAAGTCGCCACGGGCGCGCATCACCGGAACGGTGAACGGCCCACGCAACAACGGGCCTTGCGGCCCGTCGAGTGCTGTGCACAGCAAAGGCTGGTGCAACCAGCCGTGTCAGGTCAGGCGCCCTGGGCGGCCGCGACCTGGGCAGCGACTTCGGCAGCGAAGTCGTCCGCCTTCTTCTCGATGCCCTCGCCCACCACGTACAGGGTGAAACCTTTGATCGTGGTGTTGACGGACTTCAGGTACTGGCCCACCGTCTGCTTGCCATCAGCGGCCTTGACAAACACCTGGTCCAGCAGCGACACCTCCTTGAGGTATTTCTGCACCGAGCCCTCGACCATCTTCGCCACGATGTCGGCCGGCTTGCCGGATTCGGCCGCCTTGGCCTCGGCCACCGAGCGCTCACGGGCAATCAGCTCGGCCGGCACGTCGGACGACGACAGGGCCACCGGTTTCATCGCCGCGATGTGCATGGCCACGTCCCTGGCCGCCACGGCGTCACCCTCGAATTCGACCATCACGCCGATGCGGCTGCCGTGCAGGTAGGACACCAGTTGGGCTCCACCGCTGTAGCGCTTGAAACGGCGCAGAGACATGTTCTCGCCGATCTTGCCGATCAAGCCCTTGCGGACCTCTTCCAGCGTCGGACCAAATCCGTCCTGGCTGTAGGCCAGGGCACCCAGGGCGTCCAGATCGGCCGGGTTGTGCTTGGCCACCAGTTCGGCAGCGGCCTGGACCATCGCCAGGAAGCTGTCGTTCTTGGTGACGAAGTCGGTTTCGCAGTTGACCTCGATCAGGGCGCCGGTCGTGCCCTCGATGAAACCGGCCACGGCGCCTTCGGCGGTCACACGCGACGCTGCCTTGCCGGCCTTGGTGCCCAGCTTGACGCGCAGGATCTCCTCGGCCTTGGCCATGTCGCCGTCGGCCTCGGTCAACGCCTTCTTGCACTCCATCATGGGAGCGTCGGTCTTGGCGCGCAGTTCGGCCACCATGCTTGCGGTAATTGCCATCGTATGTTCTCCATGGGCCGCGTTGCCCGCCTCGGGCCGCACGGCAGTCGGTGATTGGAAATGGGCCGGCGAAAAGGGGGCTGCGAGAGCCCCCCCCTTGTGCGACCCTGAACGAAAATCAGGCGGCAGCAGCGTCGTCGACTTCGACGAATTCGTCACCGCCTTCGGCGGCAGCGGCCTTGGCCACCTCGGTCACGGCATTGGCGCGGCCTTCGAGCACGGCGTCGGCGATGCCACGGGCGTACAGCGCCACGGCGCGGGCCGAGTCATCGTTGCCGGGGATCACGTAGTCGATGCCGACCGGCGAGTGGTTGGTATCCACCACACCCACCAGCGGGATGCCCAGCTTCTGCGCTTCGGCCACGGCGATCTTGTGGAAGCCCACGTCGATCACGAAGATGGCATCGGGCAGCGCGGTCATGTCCTGGATGCCGCCGATGTCCTTCTCGAGCTTTTCCATCTCGCGGGTGAACATGAGCTGTTCTTTCTTGCTCATGTTGTCCAGGCCCGCTTCCTTCTGGGCCTGCATGTCCTTCAGGCGCTTGATGGACGTCTTGACGGTCTTGAAGTTGGTCAGCATGCCGCCGAGCCAGCGCTGCTCGACGAAGGGCATGCCGGCGCGGCGGGCTTCCTGGGCGACGGTCTCGCGCGAGGTGCGCTTGGTGCCGACGAACAGGATGGTGCCGCGATTGGCGGCCAGCTGGCGCACGAACTTCTGGGCTTCCTCGAACTTGGGCAGCGTCTTCTCGAGGTTGACGATATGAATCTTGTTGCGGGAACCGAAGATGAACGGAGCCATCTTGGGGTTCCAGAAGCGGGTCTGGTGGCCGAAATGGACACCGGCTTCCAGCATTTCGCGCATGGAGATCGACATGATTTTCTTTCCTGAGGTTGGGACTAAAATCCGGCCCCGATCGCCCGGCGAAGGCCAGGCTATCTGGCTCGATTCGCACGAACAACACCCGGGTGGGCCGGTTTGCGATTTGCATCACGCTTGCGCCTTCGATATGGCAGTTCCGCCAGGGCGGCCCGCAAATCGAAGGACAATCAGGCGCAAAGCCGGTCGATTATAGCATTCGCCCTACCGGGCCCTTCCCCCTTTTCCTCCCATCACCATGCCTCCACCCGTCTCGAGCCACTGCGCCCGGTCGTTGCTCCCTGTTCCCGCGCCGGAGGCACGCCAATGAGGATCGCCGTCATCGGAGCGGGCGTGGTTGGCGTGGCCACGGCGCTCGCGCTCGCGCGACGCGGCCACGAACCGGTGGTATTCGACCGCCGTGCCACCATCGGTGAGGAAGCCAGTTTCGGCTGCACCGGCCTGGTCACCCAAGGCTGGCCATGGCCATGGCCGCTCGGCGCAGACCCCATGCCTGCCTGGGGAAGCCGGGCGGCGCCAGGCTGGCTGGGCTGGGTACGGCGCACGACAGCGGGCGCCGACACCGCTGCCCTGGCGGCATGGGTGCGCCATGCGCGCGCGCTCATTCAGCTCGGCGAGGACCTGTTGGACCCGCCCCAGGCCCACCTGGCCACCGGTGATGCGGACAGTGAAGACACGCCGCCGTCCAGCGATGGCCTGCTCGTGTTCTGGCGCCATGCCGATGACCATGATCGCGTCAGGGAGCGGCTCGATCAGTTGGCCGACGCGGGCCTGACCCTGGAAGGGCTGGACATCGACACGGTGCGTTCGCTGGAGCCCGGCCTTGATCCGGACACGCCGCTGGCACGCGTGCTGCGCATCGGCCAGAGCTTCACCGCCGTGCCACGGCAGGCTGCCATGCGCTGGCGCAACGAGGCGCTGGCCGCCGGAGCCCGGTTCGAGATGGCGCATGAGGTCTTGGGCATGACGCCGGGCGAGCGGCCGCGACTGCGCTGGCGCGCACCCGACGACGAGGCGCCGCACGAAGCCGCCTTCGACGCCGTGGCCGTGTGCGCCGGCGCGGCCTCCGCCGGCTTGCTGCGTGCAGCGGGCTGGCGCGGCCAGTCCTGGTTGCTGCAGGGCAAATCGGTGAGCGCACCACTGATGGATGCCGTGTTCGCGCCGCGCCACCCGGTGTTCGACGCCGACCGTCAGACGCTCCTGGTGACCCAGGGCGGCCGCCTGCGCATCGCGGGTGCGTTCGCCGCCGCCCGCGCGTCGGCACCGGCCAGCCCGCGTGAAGCCTACGCCGACCTGTACCGCGCGTCGGAGGACTGGTTTCCCGGCGCCGCCCGGCTGCGCGGCCAGCACCAGGGCACCGTCCAGCACTGGGAGGCCCTCATCAGCCGCAGCCGGGACGGCTTGCCCCTGATCGGCGTCTGCGGTCTGCCCGGCATCTGGGTGAACATGGACCACGGTGCGCAGGGCTGGGCGATGGCGCCAGGCAGCGCCCGGCTGCTGACGGCACTCATCGAACGCGCGCCAACACCCATCGAAGCGGAACCCTTCTCACCGGGGCGATGACCCCGTGCCCCGGCGGCGGCAAAGCTATCATGGGGTATGCGTCTTCTGCCTGATTGCCGCCCCGCCCCGCTGCTGAACATCGCGTCAACGCGCACCTACGAAACCGCGCTGGCCAGACACCTGCCTCCCCATGAACTGATGAGGCGCGCCGGACTGGCACTGGCACGCCTGACGCTGGCGCTGCACCCGCATGCCCGTCGGCTATGGGTAGCCTGCGGGCCGGGCAACAACGGTGGTGACGCGCTCATCGCCGCGAGCCACCTGCAGCGCTGGCGCCACGAGCGCGGCGGCGGTCCCGACCTCCACGTCAGCCGCTGCCCCGGGGCCGGCGATCCACCCACCGATACGGCGTGGGCACTGGCACAGGCTCACGCCAGTGGAATCACCATCCACGACGCACCTCCGGACACCTGGGACGCCGCCATCGATGGATTGCTCGGCATCGGTGCCACGCGTGCGCCGACCGGCTCCCTGGCCGAACACTGGTGCGCCCTGTTCACGGCCGATCAGCCCGTGCTGTGCGTCGACCTGCCCAGCGGACTCGCTGCCGACACCGGGCAGTGGCTGATGCCCGGGGACGCGCACCCCGCACCGTGGCAGCCCCGTGCCACGCTGACGATGCTGACCGGCAAGCCCGGGCTGTTCACCGCCCAGGGGCGCGATGCGGCCGGCCAGGTGTGGCTGGCCCCGCTGGTCGATGCCTCCCCACCCACGGCCGACGCCTGGCTCGGTGCCACCACGGCGGAGGCCGCGCCACGCCTGCATGCAACCCATAAGGGCAGCCAGGGTGATGTGGTGGTGATCGGCGGGCAGGACATCCGGCCCGCAGGCCTGGGCATGACGGGCGCCGCCGTGCTGGCCGCGCGTGCGGCGCTGCACGCGGGCGCCGGACGGGTCTACCTGGGCCTGCTCGATGCCGATGGGGGTGCGCCCGGCTGGGATCCACTGTGCCCGGCGCTGATGTTCCGGCGCCCCGACCTGCTGGTGGATCCGGCATTGCTGGACAGCGCGGTCACGGTCTGCGGCTGCGGCGGCGGGCAGGCCGTGGCCAGCCACCTGCCGTCCGTGCTGCGACATGCGCGCCGCCTCGTCCTGGACGCCGACGCGCTGAACACCATCGCAGCGCACGAGGCCATGCGGCATCAGCTCGTGCGCCGTGCCGAACACCCCGGGCAGGTCACCGTGATCACGCCCCACCCCCTGGAGGCTGCCCGGTTGCTGGGCACGGGCAGTGCCGAGGTTCAGGCCGACCGGCTCGGCGCCGCGCAGCAACTGGCCGACCGGCTGGGCGTCATCTGTGTCCTCAAAGGCTCGGGCAGCATCATTGCCAGCCCCGGACAAGCACCCGTCATCAACCCGAGCGGCAATGCGGCACTGGCCACGGCCGGTACCGGCGACGTGCTGGCCGGCCTGATCGGCAGCCTGCTGGCGCAACCGACGCCGGCGGATGGCGACGCCCCGGCCACGGTGGCTCGGGCCGTGTTTCTGCACGGCCAGACCGCCGACCGCTGGGTGGCCGCCACACCGGGCCGGCACCTGGATGCCGGCACCCTGGCCATGCTGCTGGCAGGCTGAGCGCTTTCAGCCCAGCAGCATCAGACCGACCTGCAGCAGCACCAGCAGCACCAGCACCGACAGGTCCACACCGCCGACGGTCGGCACGATGCGCCGTACCGGCCGCACGATCGGCTCGCACAGGCGGTACAGCGTGGCCATCAGGGGTGACTGCGGCTGGACCCATGACAGAACGGCATAGACCAGCAGCAGCACCATCAGACCCTGCAGCAGCACACGGACCAGCAACTTCAGGCCAATGACGAGGATCATCGACAGCGAGGCGGCAGCCGACAGGTCCGCCCCGTAGACCAGATCCAGCGCCAGCGCGCGGATGACACCGTAGGCCAGCGCCAGCGCCAGCGCCGCCACCAGACTGCCCCAGTCGATGCGGCCCTGGGCCAGCGGGCGTGGCAGCACGCGCCGGACCGGCTTGACCAGCCAGTCGGTGAGCGCCATCACGAAGCGGCCGGGCTGCGCCCTCATGTGGATGCGCAGGTGGTTCATCCAGGCGCGCAGCAGGGCCGAGCCGATGAGCAGAAAGAATGCCGTCTCCAGCAAGAAGAAAAGGATCTCCATGGTGTCTGGCGCCGGTCAGCGACGCGATTTGCGGCCTCGGGGCGGCGTGGCGGAGCCACGGCCCTTGCGAGCCGGCGCACTGGCGGCCGCCCGCACGGCCCCCTGCAGGCTTTTTTCCTCCGGCGCGGCGTCGGAGGCCCTCTTGCGCCGGGTCTCCCCCGCCCCCCTGGTGCGCCCCGATGAGCCATCGCCGGTCTTGTCCCGCATGGCCCGCTGCAGCAGCTCTTCGTCGCCCTGCACCAGGCGGAAATCGATGCGCCGGCCGTCCAGATCCACCCGGCTGACCTGCACCTGCACCCGCGTACCGAGCGCATAGCGGATGCCGGTGCGTTCGCCGCGCAGTTCCTGGCGCGCCTCGTCGAAACGGAAGTACTCCCCGCCCAGTTCGGTGATGTGCACCAGACCCTCGATGTACATCGCATCCAGCGTCACGAACAGGCCGAAGCTGGTCACGGCCGTGACCACACCCGAGAACTCCTCGCCCAGATGCTCGCGCATGTACTTGCACTTGAGCCAGGCCTCGACATCACGGCTGGCCTCGTCGGCACGGCGCTCGTTGGCGCTGCAATGCAACCCTGCCGCCTGCCAGGCCTGCATTTCGGCGGTGAGCTTTTTCTGCGCGGCCACCGACGCCGGCGTTGCGCGGCTGGCGAGACGCTTGCTGAGCTTGGCGTGCGCCTCGCCCGGGGTCGGCAGTGCCGGCAGCTGGTAGCGCTGCCTGAGCAAAATGGCCTTGATCACGCGGTGCACCAGCAGGTCCGGGTAGCGCCGGATCGGGCTGGTGAAGTGCGTGTAGGCGTCGAAAGCGAGCCCGAAGTGACCTTCGTTGACCGGGGTGTAGATCGCCTGCGACATCGAGCGCAGCAGCATGGCATGGATCTGCGGCGCGTCGGCGCGGTCCTTGGTGGCGCTGGCAATGTGCTGGAATTCCGAGGGGTGTGGCGCGTCACTGATCGTCTGTGGCACGCCCATGGCCTTGAGGTAGGCACGCAGCACCTCCTGCTTTTCGGGGGTAGGACCTTCGTGCACGCGGAACAGGCCGGCATGCTTGTTCTGGCCGATGAAATCGGCGGAGCACACATTGGCCGCGAGCATGGCCTCTTCGATCAGCTTGTGGGCGTCATTGCGCACGCGCGGCACGATTTTCTCGATCCGGCCCGCATCGTCGCAGACGATCTGGGTCTCCACGGTCTCGAAATCGACCGCGCCACGCGCGTTGCGCGCCGCCAGCAATGCCCGGTAGACATCGTGCAGGCTCAGCAGGTGCGGCACCAGCGCCTTGCGGTTCTGTGCCTCCGGCCCCCGGGTGTTTTGCAGGATGGCGGCCACCTCGGTATAGGTCAGCCGCCCGTGGCTGTGCATCACCGCCGGATAAAACTGGTAGGCATGGATCTCGCCCTTGGCGTTGATCAGCATGTCGCAGACCATGCACAGGCGGTCCACGTCGGGGTTGAGCGAGCACAGCCCGTTGGAGAGCTTTTCCGGCAGCATCGGGATGACGCGGCGCGGGAAGTACACCGAGGTGGCGCGGTCGTACGCGTCGATGTCGATGGGTGAGCCCGTCTTCACGTAATGGCTCACGTCCGCGATGGCAACCAGCAGGCGCCAGCCCTTGCCGCGCCCGACCCTGGCCGGCTCGCAGTACACGGCATCATCGAAGTCACGCGCATCCTCGCCGTCGATCGTGACCAGTGGCACGTCGCGCAGATCCACCCGCTGGCGCAGGTCGGACGGCCGCACCTTCTCGGGCAGCGCCCGGGCTTCGGCCAGGGCGGCTTCGGAGAACTCGTGCGGCACACCATACTTGCGCACCGCGATTTCGATTTCCATCCCGGGATCGTCGATCTCGCCCAGCACTTCCTTGACCCGGCCCACGGGCTGACCGTAGAGGGCCGGCGGCTCGGTCAGCTCGACCACCACCACCTGCCCCGCCTTGGCGGCACCGGTGGCCCCCTTGGGAATGAGCACATCCTGCCCGTAGCGTTTGTCTTCCGGCGCCACCAGCCAGACCCCGCTTTCCTGCAGCAGGCGGCCGATGATGGGTGCGTTCGAGCGCTCGATGATTTCGGTGACACGGCCCTCGGGCCGGCCCTTGCGGTCCACACGGACGATGCGTGCCTTGACGCGATCCTTGTGGAGCACGGCCCTCATCTCATTGGAGGGCAGATAGATGTCGGGTTGTCCGTCGTCACGGACGACGAATCCGTGGCCGTCACGGTGACCGGAGACGGTGCCTTCGAATTCGGCCAGCAGGTGGTTTTTTTCGTTCACTATGGATTTGAGTCTTGGGGAAATGCTATACTAGCGGTTTCCTGAGATGCCCAGGTGGCGGAATTGGTAGACGCACTAGTTTCAGGTACTAGCGCCGAGAGGCGTGGAGGTTCGAGTCCTCTCTTGGGCACCACCATCATATAGCCATGAAGAAGGCTTGCCAGCGGTAGCGCGGCAAGCCTTTTTTTTCTTTTTTGCATCGCCCGTCCGCAGCTTCGGACCCGTCCGCAAAAAATGTGAAGACACTGGCGTAACCTGAAAAAAATGCGCTACAATGCCAGCTTCCTGAGATGCCCAGGTGGCGGAATTGGTAGACGCACTAGTTTCAGGTACTAGCGCCGAGAGGCGTGGAGGTTCGAGTCCTCTCTTGGGCACCAAAACATACGAAAAAGCCTGCTGGGATCCAGCAGGCTTTTTTTTCTTGGCCGGTCCGGCTTTTACACCGGCAGGCCGACCAGGTCGTGCCCCTCGGCCGCGACGATCCGGGCCTTGGTGAACTCACCGACCTTCATCGTCTTGCTGATCTTCTCGGGCGGCAGCAGGCGCACCACACCATCGATCTCGGGCGCATCGGCGTAGCTGCGTCCGAGGCCTCCCTTTTTGCCCAGACCCGGCGCCGAGTCCACCAGCACCTGCATGGTGGCGCCCACGCGCGAGCGCAGCTTCTCGACCGACACGGCCTCGGCCACGGCCATGAAGCGGGCCTGACGCTCCTGACGCAGCTCGTCGGGCACCGGATCGGGCAGTTCATTGGCCGCGGCGCCATCGACCGGCGAATACGCAAAGCAGCCGGCGCGGTCGATGCGCGCCTCTTGCACGAAATCCAGCAGATGCTGGAACTCGGCTTCCGTCTCGCCGGGGAAGCCCGCGATGAAGGTGCTGCGCACCACGATCTCGGGGCAAATCTCGCGCCAGCGCGCGATGCGTTCCAGGTTCTTCTCGCCGCTGGCCGGGCGCTTCATGCGCCGCAGCACGTCGGGGTGGCTGTGCTGCAGTGGCACGTCCAGATACGGCAGCACCAGGCCCTCGGCCATCAGCGGGATCACGTCGTCCACATGCGGATATGGGTAGACGTAGTGCAGGCGCACCCAGGCACCGTGGGCACGGGCGAGCTCGCCCAGTGCCCGCACCAGATCGAGCATGCGCGTCTTGACCGGCTTGCCGTCCCAGAAACCGGTGCGGTACTTCACGTCCACGCCATAGGCCGACGTGTCCTGGCTGACCACCAGCAACTCCTTCACGCCGGCCTCGAACAGCTTGCGCGCCTCGGTCAGCACATCGCCGATCGGCCGGCTGACGAGGTCGCCACGCATGGACGGGATGATGCAGAAGGTGCAGCGGTGGTTGCAGCCCTCGCTGATCTTGAGGTAGGCGTAGTGGCGCGGCGTCAGCTTGATGCCCTGCGGGGGCACCAGGTCGGTAAACGGGTCATGCGGCTTGGGCAGGTGCTGGTGCACCGCCTCCATCACCTCGTGGGTGGCGTGGGGACCGGTCACGGCCAGCACGCTCGGGTGGATCTGCTGCACCAGGTTGGCACCGCCCTCGCCTTCGCGCGCACCCAGGCACCCGGTGACGATGACCTTGCCATTCTCGGCCAGGGCCTCGCCGATGGCGTCCAGGCTTTCCTTCACGGCATCGTCGATGAAGCCGCAGGTGTTGACGATCACCAGGTCGGCGCCATCGAAGGTTTTGGATGTGCGGTAGCCCTCGGCACTGAGTTGCGTGAGGATGAGTTCAGAGTCCGTCAGGGCCTTGGGACAGCCAAGGCTGACGAATCCGATCTTGGGCGTTTCGGCGCCCGGCAAAGCGTGGGATGCGGTCATGGGACAGGATTGTCTCAGACCCGCCCCCACCGTGCAGCACGGCGGGCAGCCTCAGCGTTTCAGACCGAACGCCGAGAGCATCTGCTCGCTGTTCTTTTGCATCTGCTCCTGCATCTGCGTGAACGCGTTGCGCGACTGCTCCAGATAGGCACCCATCATGCCCTGCATCATGGGCGACTGCATGTTGACGAACTGCTGCCACATCTCCGGGGTCAGCCCCTTGGACTGCTCGGCCATCTTGGCCTGCAGGTCCATGAACACCTGGACATTCTTTTCCAGGTAGGCGCCCATGTAGCCCTGCATGGAATGGCCATAGAAGCGGATGATGTTGGCCAGGATCTGTTCTGTAAATATCGGTACGCCCGCGGTTTCCTCTTCCAGGATGATCTGCAGCAGGATGCTGCGCGTCAGATCGTCGTTGGTCTTGGCATCACGCACCACGAAGGGCTCGCTGTCCATCACCAGCGCCTTGACCTCGGCCAGCGTGATGTAGGACGATGTGTCGGTATCGTAGAGACGGCGGTTGGGATACTTCTTGATAACGCGCACCCCGGGCTGACGGGAGCTGTTGTCGGCGGCCTGGCTTTTCTGCACGGTGGGCTTTCGCGGGAAGGAACAGGAACAAGGGGCAAGCAGCCCGCATACCGGGGCGGGCATGCGGCCATTCTAAGAGCCCCTGCGTGCACCGCAGCATGGGTTTTCCCTTGGAGGAGGCGCAGGCGGGCACCAGCCTATGGATTCGCCTCCGGTGGCGGCACCTTGAATACCTGCCGCAGGTAGGCCAGAAAGGTCTGGTCGTCGCACAAGGTCTTGCCGGGCGAGTCGGACAGCTTGGCCACCGGCTGCCCGTTGGCGCTGGCCAGCTTCATCACGATGTTCAGCGGCTCCAGCCCCATGTCGTTGGTCAGGTGGGTGCCGATGCCAAAGCCCACCTGCGTGCGATCGGCCAGCGCACGGTGGATGTCGAAGGCCTTGTCGATGGTCAGTCCGTCGGAGAACACCAGGCGCTTGGTGCGCGGGTCGATGCGCAGCTTTGCATAATGGGCCAGCGCCTTGCCGGCCCACACCAGCGGATCGCCCGAGTCGTGTCGCAGGCCATCGAACAGCTTGGCGAAATACAGGTCGAAGTCGGCCAGAAAGGCGTCCATGCCGATCACATCGGTCAGCGCCACACCCAGGTCGCCCCGGTACTCCTGCACCCAGTCCTCCAGCGCGGCCTTTTGCGAGTCGCGCAGCCGGACCCCCAGCGTCTGGTAGGTCTGCAGGTACTCGTGCGCCATGGTGCCCATGGCGACCAGGCCCAGCTCCTTGGCCAGCAGGACGCTGGACGTGCCCTTGAACACCCGGGGCAGGCGCTTGGCGAGCGTGGCCACGACCTCGCGCTGCCAGGCACCCGAGAAGCGCCTGCGCACGCCAAAATCGGTGACCTCGAAGGGGTACCAGCGGGTGCTGTCCCGCTCGAACGCCTGCATGCGCGCGATCTTGTCGTTCAATCGCCGACGGCCCTCAGCCAGCGCGGCGGCCTGATCGAAGCGCCGGAAATACAACTCGTTGACGATGGCCAGCACGAAGATTTCGAAGGCCATCACATGCACCTGCGGCCCTTTGGCCACGACGCGCAGCACATCGCCCTCGGCCCAGGCCCGGATGAACGCACGCTGGAAGTGGAAGATGCGCAGGAAGTCGACGAAATCGCTCTTGATGAAGCGCAGCCCGCCCAGATACGCCAGTTCGTCCTCGCGAAACTGCAGCGCGCACAGCGCATCGAGCTGCTGTTGCAGCTCGGGCAACAGCGCCGCCAACGGGAAGGCCGGCGGGTGGCGGCAGATGAAGTGGTACTCGGCCTGCGACTGGGGGAAACGGTGCAGCATGGCCTGCCACATCGTGAACTTGTACAGGTCGGTGTCCAGCAGGCTGGTGATGATGGGGGTCATGAACGCTTTCCCTGGTGCGCGAAGAGCCGGGCTCCCCGGAGCGTAACCGGGTTTCGCCGCAGGGTCAGCTCATGGCCGACGAACCCTCCTCTGGCACCTCAGGGCCGAAGCACTTGGCCTGATCACAGCAATCGGCGCAGGTTGGCGACTTGCAGATCAGGATCTCCTCGCGCAGGCACAACTGGCGGTAGAAGAACTTCTTCCACTTCATGTTCTGGTGGTTGGCCGCGGCCAGCGCCGGGAAGGCGTGGGCGATCAGGGCCGAGAGTTCATCACGCGAGTTCAGCCCCAGGTCTTGCCAGAGGTGGCGGTCGCCCAGGCTGGCGCAGGCCGGCCGCGCCGATCCAGCCGATGCCGAACATGACGCCCGAGACCATGCCGACCCGCCCCGGCACGGCCTCCTGCGCGTACACCACCAGCGCGGCGAAGGCGGACGACATGAGCAGGCCGACCGCGATGGCCAGCACCGCGGTCCAGGCCAGGCTGGCGTAGGGCAGCGCCAGCGCGAACGGCGCCACGCCCAGGAACGAGATCCAGATGACGGCCTTGCGGCCGATCCAGTCGCCCACGGGGCCGCCGGCGAAGGTGCCCACGGCCACCGATCCCAGGAAGATGAACCGGTAGACTTGGCTTTGCTGGACGCTCACGCCGAAGCGCTCGATCAGATAAACGGTGAAGCAGTTCGTGAACGCGGCGATGTACACGAACTTCGCGAACATGAGGATGGCAACCACCACGATGGCGCGGATGACTTCTTTCCCGCCCAGCCCGCCCGCCTGGCTGCAGGCCAGGCTGTTGACCCGGCCTGGCCGTGGTTCAGTGTCCGGCCGGTGAGGTACGAGAGCACCAGGATCGCCAGCACCGCGGCCAGCATCAGCCAGGCGATGGCCACCTGGCCATGGGGAATCACGATGGCGGCGGCCAGCAGCGGGCCGATCGCCGAGCCGGTATTGCCCCCGACCTGGAAGGTCGACTGGGCCGTGCCGAAGCGCCCGCCCGAGGCCATGCGCGCGACGCGCGAGGCCTCGGGGTGGAAGGTGGCGGAGCCGACGCCCACCACGGCCGAGGCGACGAGCAGCATCGGGTAGCTGGTGGAAAAAGCGAGCAAGGCGCTGCTGGCGCAGCCCGCCGACACCGCCACCGCCGCCGACTGGGCGGCCAGGGCGGCGTGGGCACCAAGACCATCCACCGGCTTTTCATGAAGGAAACCGGCATGAGCTCCGCGCAGTGGCGCGAACAGGCCCCCATCTGCTGCTGGCGCTGCGCAGGATCGCCGAAGGCGAGCGGATCATCGACATCGCTCTCGACTGCGGCTACGCCAGCCAGAGCGCCTTCAGCGCCATGTTCCGGCGCCACTTCGGCACGCCCCCTTCAGCTCAATCGAATTGCAAGGAGCGCAGCTTTCGGCGGGAGAGATCGGGCCGCTGAAGACGCACGAGGAGCGCTGGGTGGACTTGACGCCGCCCGCCATGATGGCGTTCAAGGCTGTGCGCGGCGCGTTCTCGGACGATGACGGGCACATTTTCTGGAACCCCATTACCAGCCGAGCCTGAGGCGATGCTGGCGGCTGTGATGGGGGCCCGCCCAGGACAAGGATCTGGCCAAAGCGTCCTGATCGTCCCATATTCGTCTCAACAGGCGCCAGCGAGCAGGACCAAAAAACGAAAAAACCCTCGCAAGCCAAGGACTTGCGAGGGTTTTGAATTGGTAGGCGCAATTGGATTCGAACCAACGACCCCCACCATGTCAAGGTGGTGCTCTAACCAGCTGAGCTATGCGCCTGTGTTCTTCGTGATCAGCGAAGAACGAAATTATAGCATCATTTTCGGCGCACGGATCGCACACCCTGCACGTCGCTGAGCACCGCCATGGCCCTCGTCACCTGGCGCGCATCGCTCACCTCGATGGTGAAGGTCATCCAGGCCGTGCCCTTGACCGACTGGGTCTGCACACCGATGACGTTCATCTTCTCGCGCGCGAAAACATCGGAGATGTCGCGCAGCAGGCCCTGGCGGTCCAGCGCCTCGACGGCCACATCCACCGGATAAACCGTGGGTCGGCCATCACGCCCGGCCTGCGCATCGCCGCCCCACTCGACGTCAATGACCCGGTCGGGGCTCTTGCGCTGCAAATGGGCAAAATCGGTGCAGTCGGCACGGTGGATGCTCACGCCCTTGCCGCGTGTGACGAAGCCGCGGATGTCATCGGGCGGCGCCGGCTTGCAGCAACGCGCCAGCTGGGTCATCAGCGAATCGACCCCGACGACCAGCACGCTGCCGGACGACGGCGTCTGGCTCTTGCGGGGTTTGCGCAGCAGCACCTCGGCATCGGACGAAACGGCCGGCTCACTGGGACGCAGGTGTGCCTCGATCGCCCGCAGCGACAGCTCGTCCTTGCCCACCTGCTCGAACAGCTCCTGCGCCGAGGCCAGTCCCAGCGCCGCCGCCAGTTCGTCGTGGCGGATCGATGTCTTGCCCTCACGCTGCAGCAGTTTTTCCACCGCCTCACGGCCGCGTGCCACCGTCTGTTCCAGCGCCAGCGCATTGAACCAGGCGCGCACCTTGCTCTTGGCACGGTGGCCGACCAGGTAACCCAACTCGGCGTTGAGCCAGTCGCGCGAAGGACCACCCTCCTTGGCGGCACTGATTTCGACCGTCTGGCCGTTTTGCAGCGGTGTGTTCAGCGGCACCATGACGCCATCGACCCGTGCACCACGGCAGCGATGGCCCAGGTTGGTGTGCACCGCATAGGCGAAATCCACGGGTGTGGCCCCCTTGGGCAACTCGACGATCGCGGCATCGGGGGTCAGCACATAGATGCGATCGTCGAACAGGTTCTGCGTGGCTCCACTAAGGTCGCGTTCCCAGGCCAGCAGTTGGCGCAGCACGGCGATCTTCGCGTCGTACTCGGAACTGGCCGAGACACCGGCGTAGCCCTTGGCGCCCGCCTCCTTGTACGCCCAGTGCGCCGCCACACCATGCTCGGCATGGTCGTGCATGGCCTGGGTACGGATCTGGATCTCGAACGCCCTGCCCTGCGCATCGCGCACCACCGTGTGCAGCGACTGGTAACCGTTGGGCTTGGGCTTGGCGATATAGTCGTCGAACTCTTCCGGCAGCGGTATGAAACGCGCATGCACGTACGCGAGCACGGCGTAGCAGTCATCAATGTGCGGCACCACCACGCGCAAAGCGCGGATGTCGAACACCTGACCGAAGTCGAGCGACTTGCCACGCATCTTCTTGACGATGCTGTAGATGTGTTTGGGCCGCCCCTGCACCGATGCCTCAATGCCCTGTGCGCGCAGGGCCTGTTCGAGTTCGGCACGGACCTGCTCGACGTGCTGCTCGCGCTCGACGCGCTTTTCATCCAGCAGGCGCGCCACCTCGCGGTAGGTCTGGGGCTCCAGGAAGCGGAAGGCCAGGTCTTCCATTTCCCATTTGATCTGCCAGATGCCCAGTCGATTCGCCAGCGGTGCGAACACGTGCAGGGCCTCCCGGGCCAGGGCCTCGCCCGGGTTGCCCTTGATGGTGGCGAAGTAGCGCAGGGTCTGCAGGCGCGACGCCAGGCGCAACATGACCACCCGCAGGTCGCGCGAGAACGCCAGCAGCATCTTGCGCACGTTCTCGGTCTGGCTGGCGGCCAGCTCGGACACCGGCTGTTTGCTGGCCGACGTCGGTTGCAGCGCCGGATCCTGGGCCGCCAGGCGCTCCTCGGCCTTCTTGGCCTGTGCCTCGGCCGCCTTCAGGCGTGCCTGGTGCTGCAGCCGCACCAGCTTGTTCGTCTCGACCGCCAGGGCGGCGTAGTTCTCCCCGAAGGCCTTGGCAATCACCTCCTGCGGGCGATTGAGGTACTGACAGGCGTAAACCAGATAAGTGGCCGCCTGCATGGCCTCGGAGCCACCGATGTCGCGCAGGATGGCCGCCACCGCATCGGCATGGGCGAGCGTGTTTTCGCCGGTATCCAGGCTTTCGCAGGCCAGCAGCGGCTCGGCGAAGGCGCGCGCGCGCGCCAGCGCCTGGTGGTCGTCGGGCATGCCCGCCGATGTTGCGGCCACGATGGCCGACGATGCCACCGGCACCTTCGGAGCACCTGTCGAAGCCGGTGCCGTCACCACGTCAAGGTCAAGTTCACTGCTGGGAGGATTCATGGTCGTCCGGCAAAGTGTCAATCCAGCACGAAGGCAGCCACCGCATCCACCTGGTCATCGCTCACCAGCGTGGGCGCATGACCCACCCCGGCGAACGTCACGCAGCGCGCGCGCGGCCCACGGGACGCCATGGCCCGGGCCGTTTCGGGCGTCAGCAGGTCGGAGTCGGCACCGCGCAGCAACAGGGTCGGCGCCGTGATCTGATCGTACAACGCCCAGAGCGCCGCCTCCCCCTGTTCGAGCGCCTGGCGCGACGCCGCCTCGTCCGGCTGGGTCATCAGGGCGCGCACCGGCTCGGCAATCGCCGGGTCGTAGTGCAGCCGCCAGCGTCCCCCGCACTCGCGCAGCATGGGCCGCGACAGCGCCAGCCACTGGGCCGGGCTGTGCGGTCCGAAGCCGGCCGAGATACCGGCCAGATAGTCCACCGCCTCCTGCTCGGAGGCGAACGACGGGTCGAGGCCCAGGTAGCTGGCGATGCGTTGCAAGGCTTCCCAGCGGATGAGCGGCCCGACATCGTTGAGCACCAGGCGCCGCAGGCCCACCGCCGGCTGCGCGGCCAGCGCGATACCGATCAGGCCGCCCATGCTGGTGCCCACCCAGTCCAGGCGCGCGGCCGGCATGTCCTGGCGCAAGTGGGTGATGAGTGCCGTCAGGTCCGCCACGTAGGTACCCAACTGGTAGGCCATGGGATCGGCCAGCCAGTCGCTGTGGCCCCGCCCGGCCACATCCACCGCCACGACACGGGCCCGAGAGGCCAGATGGCGTGCCAGGACGTCGAAGTCGCGCCCCTGGCGCGAGAGCCCGTGCACGCAGACGACGATGTGGTCCTGCGGGCCCGCACAGGGCCAGTCCCACCAGGCCAGGCGCCGCGGCCGGCCTCCCCGCGCCGCGGGGCCAGGCACTGTCAGAAAATTGAGCTGGGGAGCCAGTTCAGGCCGGTCCATGCGTTCGCTCCGTGATAATGGTTCCGCTGTCGTTCAATCAATCGTAATGGAACTGGAGATCACCGATGCTCAAGAACAAGACTGCCCTCGTCACTGGGTCGACCAGCGGGATCGGCCTGGGCATTGCCAAGGCGCTGGCGCGGCAGGGCGCCAACATCGTCCTGAACGGTTTTGGTGATGTTGAGGGCCCGAAGGCCGAGCTCGCCGCATTGGGCGTGCAAGTGGATTACCACGGAGCCGACATGAGCAAGCCCGCCGAGATCGAGGACATGATGACGTTCGCCGCCCGCCGCTTCGGGCGGGTCGACATCCTCGTGAACAACGCCGGTATCCAGCACGTGGCGCGGGTGGAGGATTTCCCGGTCGAGCGCTGGGACGCGGTGATCGCCATCAACCTGTCCAGTGCCTTTCACACCAGCCGCCTGGCCCTGCCGGCGATGCGCGCAGCCAACTGGGGCCGCATCATCAACGTGGCTTCGGTCCACGGGCTCGTCGGCTCGGCCGAGAAATCGGCCTATGTCGCGGCCAAGCATGGCATCGTCGGCCTGACCAAAGTCACCGCGCTTGAAACCGCGCCCACAGGCGTGACCTGCAACGCCATCTGCCCGGGCTGGGTGCTCACCCCGCTGGTGCAACAGCAGGTCGATGCCAAGGCCCAGGCGCTGGGCCTGTCGAACGAGGAAGCCACCCGGCAACTGCTGGCCGAGAAAGAACCGTCGATGCAGTTCACCACACCCGACGAGCTGGGCGAACTGGCCGTGTTCTTTTGCTCGCCCGCCGCCAACAACGTGCGCGGCGTCGCCTGGAACATGGACGGCGGCTGGGCAGCGCAGTAAACAGCGCCCCCACGCTCCGCCGCTGCGCGGGTCGCTGCCCCCCAAGGGGGCTGATCCCGCCTTGGGGCGGCCCGGCGGCGGGATCGGCCAGCGCCCCCACGCTCCGCCGCTGCGCGGGTCGCTGCCCCCCAAGGGGGCTGATCCCGCCTTGGGGCGGCCCGGCGGCGGGATCGGCCAGCGCCCCCACGCGCCGTCACTGCAGCTGGATGCTGCCGGAGACCGTGACCTGCACCGTGGTGCGCCCCGCTTCCACCGGTATGGCGGCATCCCCCGCCTCGAAGGATTTGGCGGCAGCCATCATCACCGGGCGCGGCATCCCGCCGCCGCTGTCGGTGCTGCTGACGGACACCTCGCGCAGTGTGTAGGTGGTGAAGCCGAACGACCGCGCAATGTCGTCGGCACGGGCCCGAAAGCGTTCGATGGCCGCGCGCTGCACATCGGCCTCCAGGGCCTGGCGGGCCTGGCGCGACAGCGTGAAGTGGCTGCCCGCCATGGTCAGTGACGTCAGGCGGCCGGCGGTACGGGCGATGAGCTCGAAATCGCGGCCTTCAAGGACGAGCTGTGCCGAGCCCACCCAGGTGGCAATGCGCCCGTCCTTGGCATAGCGCGGGTTCAGACTGAAGTCGCCCGTGCGCACCTCCATGTCAGGCGCCCGCTCGTGCGGACGGGCCAGCTTGAGGGCTTCATCCAGCGCTTGCCGGATCTGCGTCTGCACCTGTGCCGCGTCGCTGCCCTCGCGCGTGACCGACATCTGCAGCACCAGCCGGTCCTGCGCCACTTCCTGATAGGCCGAGGCCATCAGGTTGACCACATTGGCCGGCCCCTCGGGGAGGCGCTCCTGCGCCAGCGCGGGCGCCCACCCCAGCGACCAGGCCACGGCCAGGGCAGCGGCCATCGGGCCTGCGGCAGGCCTCCAGGCACCACGGGATGCCGTCGTCCGGCCACGCAGCGGCTTCAGCAGGCGTTGCATCATTTCAGGGGGGTCTCCTGCGCCTGGTTGCGCAGCCATTCGCGCATCTTGCGGCGTTCGTCGTCGGACATGCGGTAGGGTTCGGCCATGGCCGGCTGCACATTGACCGGTTGGCGCAGGCTCTCGCGCAGGCGCGGCGCCCGTTCCCCGGTCGCCGTGGGCGCCGGCGTGACGACAACCCCCAGCACCTGGTCGGCTGGTGGCGTGTGCGGTGGCTGCAGCGCAGGGCCCCCGGCGAGAACAGGGCCTGCGGCAAGGCCCGCCAGCCACAGGGCAATCGAACAAGATTTCATCATGATGCCTAGTATGCGCAACGCAGGCATTGTGTGATGCGCGCCATGGTAAACGCGTGACGTACCGGGGCAACAAATGTAACATGCTGTCAAAAATACAAAAAACAAGGCATGACAAGGACTTGCCGCTGCCACAATCGCGTTTGTTACATATTTGGAGAGTTGCCCTCATGCCACAAACCAATCCCCGCCCGAACAAGATCCTCGTCGTCGACGATGACGTGCGCATCCGCGACCTGCTGCGCCGCTACCTGATGCAAGAGGGTTTCGAGGTCATGCTGGCCGAGGATGGCAAGGCCCTGAACCGGGTGTTGCAGCGCGATGCTGTCGACCTGATCGTGCTCGACCTGATGATGCCCGGCGAGGACGGCCTGTCCATCTGCCGCCGCCTGCGCACCAATGGTGACCGCACGCCCATCATCATGCTGACCGCCAAAAGTGAGGACGTGGACCGCATTGTCGGCCTGGAGGTCGGCGCCGACGATTACCTGGGCAAACCATTCAACCCGCGCGAGCTGCTGGCACGCATCCACGCGGTGCTGCGCCGGCGCCCGCCCACCGAAGTGCCGGGTGCGCCATCGCAGGAAGCCGAGAACGTGAAGTTCGGCCCGTTCGAATTCGACCTGAGCCTGCGCACACTGCGCAAGGACGGCCAGGACCTGCCCCTGACCACCGGCGAGTTCGCCATGCTCAAGGCGCTGGTGCGCCATCCGCGCCAGCCGCTGTCGCGCGAGAAGCTGGCACAACTGGCGCGCGGCCGGGAGTTCGAGCCGTTCGACCGCAGCCTGGACGTGCAGGTTTCGCGCCTGCGCAAGCTGATCGAGGAAGACGCCTCATCGCCGCGCTACCTGCAGACCGTGTGGGGTGTCGGCTACGTGTTCGTTCCCGACGGCGGCGCCTGATGGCCGAAGAGTCGCAGGTTGCGTTCGAGACGGCGCCGACACCACTGGAGACAGCGCCGGCGCCGCTGGAGGCGCGCCGCCCACGCGAGGTCAGCCTGTTCTGGCGGACCTTCTTCCTGTTGGCGCTGCTGCTGCTGGGCTGCTTTGCGGCCTGGCTGCAGACCTTCCGTGCCCTGGAGTTCGAGCCCCGCGTGCTGCAAAGCGCCCAGCAGATCGCCTCGCTGGTCAACCTCAGCCGGGCCGCGCTGGTGCATTCGGACTCCATCGCGCGGGTGTCGCTGGTCAAGACCCTGGCCGACGAGGAAGGCGTGCGCATTGCGCCGCGCGAGCCGACCGATTCCTACCAGGCCTACGGTACCGATGGCCTGACCCGCGGTGTCAGCGAGCGCCTGCAGGCGCGCCTGGGTGCCGACACCATCGTGGCCAGCGAGGTCAACGGGTCACCCGGCCTGTGGGTGGGCTTCACCATCGATGGCGACCCCTACTGGCTGCTGACCGACCCCTCCCGTCTGGGCCTCGTGACCGGCAGGACCTGGTTGATCTGGCTCGGCATCGGCGCGGCGCTCTCGCTGACAGGCGCCGCCGTCATCGCACGCCTGATCAACAACCCGCTCAAGAAACTGTCGCTGGCCGCCAGCCGCGTGCGCGAGGGTGATTTTTCCTCCAGTCGGCTCAATGAGGCGGTCGCCACCAGCGAAATCCGCGAGGTCAATATCGGCTTCAACCGGATGGCCCAGCGCCTGTCCAAGATCGAGCAGGACCGGGCCCTGATGCTGGCCGGGATTTCTCACGACCTGCGCACACCGCTGGCACGGCTGCGGCTGGAAACCGAGATGAGCGTGGAAGACCCCCAGGCGCGGGAGCACATGGCGGCCGACATCGACCAGGTCAACGCCATCATCGACAAGTTCCTCGACTACGCGCGGCCCGACCACATCAGGACCGAACCGGTGAACCTGAACCAGGTGCTGGACGCCGCCATCTTCGCGCTGGGCAATGATCCGAACCTGGCCATCACCCTGCACGTGCCGCCCGACACCATGGTCATGGGCGATGGTGTCGAGCTGCAGCGCGTGTTCTCGAACCTGCTGGAGAACGCACAGCGTTACGGGCGCGAGCCGGTCACCGGCGTGTGCCGGATCGAGATCGCGGCCAAGCCCAAGGACGATTGGGTGCTCATCAAGCTGCGCGACCACGGCAAGGGCGTTCCCCCCGAGGTGCTTTCGCAGCTGACGCAGCCCTTCTTCCGGGGCGATGCCTCACGCAGTTCGGCCAAGGGCACAGGGCTGGGCCTGTCGATCGTCGAGCGTGCGGTGCAGCACATGGGCGGGCGCTTCGCCGTGGCCAACAGCAGCACCGGCGGCCTGGCCGCCCACATGAAGCTGCGCAAGTTCAGGCCCAAGGCGGCCAAAGGCGAAGACAAGACCCCGCCCGCCAGCGTGCCGGCGCCGCGCGCCGAAGACACCCAGACGGCAGCCCAGGCCACGTAAGCGCCCGCGCCGAGGTCGCGCCGTCGGGGCGTACCGAGGAGCCGGCTTCGCCGGCCACCCATCCCCCCCCTCGACACACGGCAGGCTCGCCGCGCAGGGGTAAAACCGCGTCAGTGTCCCTGGGGGGAGGCCAGAAGCACCACGGCACGTGCCTCGATCGACAAACCCTGCCCGACCGGGCCGAGTCGCTCGGCGGTTTTGGCCTTGACGTTCACCCGGCCGGCCGGCAGGCCGAGCACGTCGGTGATGCGCGCGACCATGCCCGGGATATGCGGCGCGAGCCTGGGGGCCTGGGCCACGACCGTGGCATCGACGTTGCCGATCTCGAAACCGGCCTCGCGCACGCGCTGCGCCGCCTCGGCCAGCAGCGCGGCGGAGTCGGCACCGCGGAAGCGCTCGTCGGTGTCGGGGAAATGACGCCCGATGTCGCCCAGCGCGGCGGCGCCGAACAGCGCATCGGTGATGGCATGCAGCAGCACGTCGGCGTCGGAGTGGCCGAGCAGACCCGTCTCGTGCGGGATGCGCACACCGCCGATGATCAGTGGCCGGCCCGGCACCAGGGCGTGCACGTCACAGCCCTCGCCGATGCGATAGGGAATGGGGCTCATTGTCGGCTCCTGAGAATGGCCTCGGCCAGGGCGAAGTCTTCGGGGTACGTCACCTTGAAGTTCGCCGCGCTGCCAGGCACCAGGCGCGGCGCGTGGCCTGCCATCTCCATGGCGCTGGCCTCGTCGGTGACACCGGCAAAACCCCGGTCGGCATGCTGGCGCAAGGCCTCACGCAGTGCGCCGAGGCGAAACATCTGGGGTGTTTGTGCCAGCCATTTGTCTTCCCTGCCCACGGTGGCGCTGACACGGCCATGGGCAGCGACCTTGAGCGTGTCGGGCAGGGGCAGCGCCAGCAGGCCGCCCACGGGGTCATCCTGGCAGGCATCCACCAAGGCCTCGATCTGCTGCCTGGTGACCAGGCAGCGCGCGGCGTCGTGCACGAGCACCCAGTCCCGGTCATCCGCTCCGCGCGCGGACAGGGCGTCCAGGCCGTTGAGCACCGACTCGGCACGCGTCGCACCCCCCACCTGGGCCAGCACGACACGCTCGTCATCGATCGACAGGGTACGGTCACCCGGGGCCAGCACCACCACGATGGAGGCCAGGCGATCGCAACCCTTGAAGGTGGCCAGCGTGTGCAGCACCATCGGCTGGCCCAGCAAAGGCCGGTATTGCTTGGGCTCGGCAGTGCCGGCCCGCGTGCCGGTGCCGGCACAGGGAATCAGCGCATGCAGCCGCGCCGGGGTGGGGGCAATGGAGGATAGGTCTGTCATGGTGGCGCCTGCATTCTAAAATCGCGGCATGTCCCCCCCACCGCCCGCGGTCGGGGGGTTTTGCCATTTCCTCCGGCTTCCCATGGATCTGCCCAAGCTCACTCCCGGCAAACGCTTTCATCTGCCCCGCCCGGCGGGCGCTGCCGATGCCCTGCTGCT